>JASKLO010000030.1 GCA_030153605.1 Thermosipho sp. (in: thermotogales) | reverse complement strand
TAAAACATAGTTTTTATCTGTTGTATATTTAACCTCACCTAAAACAACTTTTTTCAACTTATTTGTTTCTTTATTTCGCACTTCAATAATAATATCTGGTCTACCCTGCCAAATATTTTCATATATCTCTCTATCTTCAAACAATTTAGAACCTATCGTTCTAAATCGGTCATAAACCATAATTTGCCTTTTTAAAAACTCATTTGTTATTAATGAATTTTTCACTTCATCTACTGCTATTTTAAACATTAATTCATTTGAGCCTGTACTATCATGATATATTGTATACAAATGTTTATTATCTTCCCAAGTTGCCACTTTATTTTCTTTTCCATCCATAATATACATCTTATAATCTTTGGCATTACCTTTTATTATTTTTATCACCCAATATAATTCAAATAAGATATTTTCATCAGCTATTTCGATAAAAGTCTTTTCAAAAAGCTCTTTCAATCTATTTTCACCAACTTTTAAACTTAAATAATCCCTATACAATTTAAACAATTCAGCAGTTTTATGGTATATATAGTTTCTATTTCTTTTTACATCTTCAAGCATTCTATCTGTTATTTTTATGCTTTTTACATCAATCTTACTCAAATATATATTTTTCTCATAAATCTCCTTAATAATCTTATTTATTTCCTTCCCAGCCTTGTACCATTCATATTTTTCAAAATCTACCATGTTTAGTTCTTGGTGGATTATTGAATATAGAATTTCAATAAATTTTTTTAAAACAATATTTTCCTTTGTATTATACTGTTTATTTCTTTCACTAACAGAAAACAATGTTTTATCTCTATACCCAGTATTCAACCTTTCTTTTATAGTTTTTTGCCAATTTATTTGACCTTTTATAGCCTCTCTTGAAATTTGTTCGTTCATCGATGATGAAACTTTTAATGTCCTAATTAAAAAAGGTAAATTCTTTATATATTCTCTAACTTCATTTAAAAGAATGAAATGAAGTTTAATTAACCTTTCAAAATTCTCAATATTTAGATTGAGTTTTTTTAGAAAAGTATTTGGTGAAAAATAACCACTTTTTAAATATGTTATTAAATCATCATTTATTTCTTTTATAAGTTCTTCTTTAGGTGTTTTCATCTATAACCACACCAAAAAAGTCGTATATAAAGTTTTCTAGAATTTGCCTTTTTTCTTTCTCTTTAAACTGTTTTATGTTTTAGTTAAAAAGTTCTTTAATAAATTTTTTAATGTTATCCTCAGAAACACCTTCAAATTGAGGCAGTACATATAAAATTAAAGCTGAAACGTAATCTCCTTCAATGCTTACGTAATTTGCAATATCTCTAATTATTGCTGGACCTATTTTTCTATATTTATTAGTAATTTTCCATATCTCAATTAGAGCTTCTTTTAAACTTATTTCATTTATGGCTTTATCTTCTATATCCCACTTGCTTAGTAATGTTTCAACTAATTCTTCATTTATAACTCTAGGAACCCCAACATAGATAAAGGCAAAACGTCTCATAAAGGCATAACTTAGTTCGTATAACGATGTCTTATCATACGTATTCATTGTTCCAATAATTCTAAAATCTTTTGGAAGAATATATATATTATCTTCATCTATTTTTTGTTCTTCTTCTGATTCTGGTTTAATTATTATATTCTTTCCAGAATGAGATTTTAAACTTAATTCAACTTCATCTCCTGTTAACACAGATAAAAATGAACCAAATGCTTTGTCAATATCAGCTCTATTTATTTCATCGATAATTAACCAATAAAGTTCTTCATTATATTTACTGTATAGCAGTTTTAGAACTACACCTCCCACAAATTCTAATGTTCCATCTTCTTTAGGCTTATAACCACCAATAGTATCGTATGTAGACCAATCAGACATTGCTGTTACCATTTTAAAATTAGCATTATAACTTTTACAAATTTCTTTAGCAAGTTTTGATTTACCTGTTCCAGGTGGGCCAACTAAAATTATATGCTTCCCTGATTTTAAAGCAGTTGATATTTGGGATAATAAGTTATCTTGATTTTCAAAGTATAAATTTTCAAGAATCAAATTATTATTCCAATTAATCTTTCCTTTATTTCTGCTCCCTTGACTTCCCTCTGGCATATTTATATTTTTTGTTTTCTTGTTAGAAATATAAATAAATTTCCTAAACTCATCGAACCGCATTAAAAATTTTTCATTTATTTTTTCTGGATTCTCTAATAATACTTTTTTCCCTCTCTCAGTAATCCTTACATAACCTTTTTTCGGAGATTCTATCAATTTAGCTTTTCTTAAATAAGTTCCTGCCCAACCAATCCTATTTTTATAAATTGGTTGGTTACCACTTGGCACAAGCTTTTTTCTTTCTTCATCAGTTAAATTAAATTCTTTTGCAAGATGATCAACACATTCTCTAAAACTATGCACTTTCCCATCAGATAAAAACTTTAATAAAGGTAGCATAAATTCATCATATTTAGGTATCATTTTATAGCCTCCTTAATCTAATAAATAATCCTATCTAACCTTGAGTGTAAGCAAATCATCTGTAAAATTTCGCATAATTTTTTCAAATTTTCTTTTAAATTCCTCTTTTTTCAATGTCATTATAATTTCAATAAGATTATAAATGTATCTAGAACTTCAGTACTTTTACTTTGTTAGCAAGTGAGGAGGATGTAAATACTTATTTATTATTCATTTATAATTTATCCTTGTAGTTCTTTACTGGTTATTCTCCTACTAATTGCTTACAAAATTTCTATAAAACCCATAAAATTAAAAAGAGCTAACATAAAAAGTATTTTCCACAAACATCATCTATTTTTTCTTGAATAGAGTAAGATTAAAGAAATTCTCTAAATATTTCATGTTTATTCAAAGAAAACTTTTTATAGTTACAACCTACAAGGAAATATGCATATAAAAGTGTATCTAAAGATTTTCCTTTCAATTGCTTTATTTGCTCGTCAAATACTCTGATTCTTTAGTCAATTTGAATAGTTTCATCATACAAATTATTACTCAATTAAGAAATTAGTAAAGGATTTTCCTAGAAATTTTTAAAAGATTTTCTTTAGAAGTACTAGGAGTAAATGTCCAAGTTTTTGAGGATTGTTTTTCTATAATTTCTTCAATTACATTTACTACATTCTTGGGAGTTATTCGTGTGTTTTGCAGATATTCATTAAATTACTTAAAATTCTCTTTTTAAAATTTTCTTTGTAATATTAAGTTTTTTAAAATCTAAATATTCTTTTACCGCTATTTCTAAATACCCATCTTTATATTTTTTATATCTTTAAAGTCTTCTATTTTCATAATCATCCTCATAAAATCTGTATAAACTTACTTATTTTCATAAAAAATTTTTTTATTTTTTCAATTATCATATGAATTATAAGAAAGAAAATATTTATAACCTTTTTTAACTAATTATTTTTATATTGTTCAACATTCTCCCAAAAATATTATATAACATTTGATATTTTAAAAAAAAATCAAAATAATTTTTAAATAAAGAAAAAATTATTTAATATTATGATTTTAAAGAAGTATAAATCAACTATTCAAGAATATAACTCGAAATTCTATAACAATTAAATTAACTAGAAAAATATTCGTTAATCTTTTTTCTTTCTCTTTTTTGGCATATGTGTACTCAATTATAATTAATTACAATCATTAAATTCGCGTTTATAAAAATATAAAATTTTAGAAATGAATTCCTCTTAAAATTTAAAGACATTTCCTTTTATATAGACGAAAATTTTAAAATTTAGAGCTTTCTCTAAAAGATTTTACAATGTTTTTTACAACATTAGAGATGAGATTTTAAATATAATTGAGAATTTTAAAATTTCACTTTAGTATTTTTAAAAAATGAAGGCAAAAATAAGGAAGGAGAAATGAGGTTTTATTTTTATATATCAAATGGTTAAATACTTTAATTGTTTTTCATTCTCCATAATAAGAACCAAAAGTTTGTTCTTTCTTAAAATAAGAATTCTTTACATTTCCTACGACAATATCAGTCATTTCAAAATTGTGTTTAATTACTTCTATTGGTGATTTTATTGAAATTACCTGAACTAGAACTCCTCCTTCCTTTGTATCAGATTTCTTATCTTTTGCAAAATATAAATATACTTCTTTTCCTAATTTTTTTAAAACAAGCAATCCATTTGTATTTTTTCTTTTTAATTCTTTTACTTTTTCTAAACTATCAATATACTTCTCTCCTTTAAAAATTAATTCCATATAACCACTCCTTTTCTAAATGAATGATTAATATATATAAATCTTTAAGGTTTCCATCCTCATAGGTAGTTTCTAAACGAAGACCTACAACTAAGCAACGGGGGGCACGGCGACGGCTTGTTTCCATTCCTCATAGGTATTTTCTAAACAGAGATGAATGGTACAGCGGTGGGATTGATAGTATCACGTTTCCATTCCTCATAGGTATTTTCTAAACGGACCTACAACAAAACCAAGCTTATACAAAAGCGGTGCCGAGTTTCCATTCCTCATAGGTATTTTCTAAACCTCCTTACATATGCGATAGAGCTCTACGTTGTAAACGGAGAGTTTCCATTCCTCATAGGTATTTTCTAAACTAAATTTAACCAGGACTTTTGAAGCAAAGAACATAAGTTTGTTTCCATTCCTCATAGGTATTTTCTAAACGGATTTTTAAAGGCATTAGATGAGGAGATAGAAAAAAGCTCCCGTTTCCATTCCTCATAGGTATTTTCTAAACGCAACAAAACCTTCGTTGTATAAATCAGGAGCCGAAAAGCTGTTTCCATTCCTCATAGGTATTTTCTAAACTATATTCGCAGAACCATACACACTAATATTCGCACCTGGGGGTAGGTTTCCATTCCTCATAGGTATTTTCTAAACAGGGATATTATGTTATTGATTAAGAGGTTCAATTTGGTAAAGTTTCCATTCCTCATAGGTATTTTCTAAACTAAAGATTGAAAGACACGATGGAGACAGTTTTTACATGTTTCCATTCCTCATAGGTATTTTCTAAACAAAAACGTGCTCATGTTGATGCAATTTTGACAGGTTTGTTTCCATTCCTCATAGGTATTTTCTAAACTTCGAGAATTGAACATTCTTATTCATTAAACATAAAAATAAAAGAGTTTCCATTCCTCATAGGTATTTTCTAAACCTACTTTCACATGGATTTTAAAGGAGTGAGCATATGAGTTTCCATTCCTCATAGGTATTTTCTAAACCTACTTTCACATGGATTTTAAAGGAGTGAGCATATGAGTTTCCATTCCTCATAGGTATTTTCTAAACTCTATTATCGTTTATGTAGAATTTCGATATGGTGATTATTGGTTTCCATTCCTCATAGGTATTTTCTAAACTATTTCTTGTTTAGAAGTAAATCCTGTTGGGGGGTTCTAGTTTCCATTCCTCATAGGTATTTTCTAAACGGGTATGATACCGGGTGCTGATGTATTCATTGCTGGATTGGGGTTTCCATTCCTCATAGGTATTTTCTAAACATAAAATAATAAAGGAGGGGAAATTATGAGGACAGTTACAATGTTTCCATTCCTCATAGGTATTTTCTAAACCTTTATAACGTGAACGGAAGGACAACTTGTGAAAAGGTGGTAGTTTCCATTCCTCATAGGTATTTTCTAAACGCGTCGAAATCCAAAGTTATTAGACGCTTCCAGGGAATCGTTGTTGGTTTCCATTCCTCATAGGTATTTTCTAAACTCAAAGATGGGGGATACAGCTATCTCGTAATGTCGATTGAAGTTTCCATTCCTCATAGGTATTTTCTAAACTTTAGTTCTCTCGTAAGTTCAGCGTATAATTATTTAGTTTCTGGTTTCCATTCCTCATAGGTATTTTCTAAACTGGTAAATAGAGCTTATAAAGCGCGCATGAAGCGCGCGTGTTTCCATTCCTCATAGGTATTTTCTAAACACATAACTGGAGTGTATTGTTTCTCTCAATGGGTGGAACCCTAGTTTCCATTCCTCATAGGTATTTTCTAAACCATGGATATTCAACCAATTCAGAGATAATAACGCGCGCGTGCAGTTTCCATTCCTCATAGGTATTTTCTAAACAAGTAATTCAAATTATAAGTGAAACTACTCCTATTTATGGTTTCCATTCCTCATAGGTATTTTCTAAACGAGTTGAAGAGGGCTCCAGGGGGGAGATGACCAAAAGGTTTCCATTCCTCATAGGTATTTTCTAAACTGAAGAGCTTTTCGAAAGAATCTACGAGAAACAGTTAGGGTTTCCATTCCTCATAGGTATTTTCTAAACTGTATTACAACTTCTCGAAAGGCTGCCAGAGGGTAGTTTCCATTCCTCATAGGTATTTTCTAAACCAATTAGACGGAAGCAAGGATGCTAGTGCGATTCTGGAATGTTTCCATTCCTCATAGGTATTTTCTAAACTGTTATTGAAGTTTGGAATGGACATGACTATCTGGGTTTCCATTCCTCATAGGTATTTTCTAAACAAACGATAATGGGAAGTCTGCCGAATTTGAAGGCAGACTTCCATGTTTCCATTCCTCATAGGTATTTTCTAAACAACATTATAATAAATTACCATTAGATTGGGGTTACTATGTTTCCATTCCTCATAGGTATTTTCTAAACGGTTACGTTTGACACTATTGAATATCACGGGGTTACGTTTGACACTGTTTCCATTCCTCATAGGTATTTTCTAAACAAGAAATCGGAGCTAACAGTCGTGAAACCAAACCAAACAGGGCAGGTTTCCATTCCTCATAGGTATTTTCTAAACAAAAAATTTGTGATAAAGAGCTGGAGCAATACATAGAAGAGCGGTTTCCATTCCTCATAGGTATTTTCTAAACCGAAAAATCCGAACTATGGCAACTAATCAAAAACAAAGCAAAAGAGTTTCCATTCCTCATAGGTATTTTCTAAACCCGTCGCTTTTCCATAAGGAGTGATAGCATGATACTAAAAACGCGTTTCCATTCCTCATAGGTATTTTCTAAACAAACAGTTTTTGTAAAAACTCAATCGCAGCCGACACGTCTTCGGGTTTCCATTCCTCATAGGTATTTTCTAAACCGAACAAATTCAGGACACACAAATATAAAAGTCACAAAAGTAAAGTTTCCATTCCTCATAGGTATTTTCTAAACTATATACAGTAAGGATGAGCTTGAAAAGTTCATCGAAAAGTTTCCATTCCTCATAGGTATTTTCTAAACTATAACAATGAGCTTTTTTTGATTGACTATTTTCTCGAAAAAGTTTCCATTCCTCATAGGTATTTTCTAAACTATATGGGATGGAACACAATGGAGGGAATTTGTTAACGCACTCGTTTCCATTCCTCATAGGTATTTTCTAAACCTAAAATATTAACATAAATTTAAAGTTTATTTTATATAAAAGAGTTTCCATTCCTCATAGGTATTTTCTAAACATAATAATAAGTATTATGTTGGGAATTTTGTTTTATGGTTTCCATTCCTCATAGGTATTTTCTAAACTGGGTTAGAATTTTTAATGGATTTATCAACGTGGATTAGTTTCCATTCCTCATAGGTATTTTCTAAACAAGAAAGTGTACAATTTTTAAGAGACATGGCTGATATAATAGAGTTTCCATTCCTCATAGGTATTTTCTAAACTTGTATGAATTAGATAAAGAGTTTCTTACAACAACAATTATGTTTCCATTCCTCATAGGTATTTTCTAAACACGTACTCAAAAAATATGAAGATAAATCAAGAGATTTTGTGGGTTTCCATTCCTCATAGGTATTTTCTAAACTAGATGAAGGGAGGAATGAAAGTGGATTTTGAACCAAGTTTCCATTCCTCATAGGTATTTTCTAAACTTTAAAAATAAGTTATTAGAAAAATACGATGTTAATTTTGAAGTTTCCATTCCTCATAGGTATTTTCTAAACTTAAGATATCCTATTTATTAGTATATATCTTTGTTATTTACATCTTAATTAACAGGAAGTTTCCAATATGTTAAATCATTATTTGATGAGCCTTTTTGTTAATTATATATTCGAAAAACCTCATAAAATTTTTCCATATTTTTTCTTGTTAACTTATTCGTTACTTTTAGCTAAATAACAAACTTTATAAATAAACGTTTCAGGTCATATTGTTAATAGAATTTTAAGTGCAAAACAAATACACCATAACATTTTAAGAAAGATAAATTTTTATTTTAAGTTAAAAAATTGCTAAGTAATTTTTAATTAAAAATAATATTGATTTGATTTAAATTTAACAATTTGATTTTAATTTTTTGTATAGACATAAATTATAACCGTTTATTTAATATCAATACCAATAATTTAAAATTTAAAATAAAGTTAAATATATTGATTAAAATTAAAAAATGTTAATCTTTCTTTATATTGCTTTCAAGCTAGTCTGAAAGCGCTTGTAATTCTAAAACTTGGTTTAAAACAAATTATTATAAAGTTGTTTTTATAAATATTAAAAGCTTCTTTAAAGGATAATTGTGATACAAATTTTTGATCAAAAATATCAAATAAAAATTTTAGAAGGTATAAGGGTTAAACACTTAAAATTCAATCAGAAAGTTTTAAGAATTATACTTTAAATTTCATACAAAATGCAAAATAAAAACTTCATATTTTAGACAACTATATTTCATTAAGACGATATTAGTTTATACCTTTTCAATAAAACCAAAGCCTTGGGAGTTTTTACCCCCAAGGCCTGTTTCATAAGCAATTTTAATTAATTCTGGATCACCGTATAAATCAAAAGCAGTCAACCAGCCTTTAATTTTTATTCCTTTATATATCACTACTACACTCTTCGGAGATTTACCAACATGTTTAATTTCAATACTTTTACTAGGTTCTTCATTATATATAGCTTTATATTTTTTTATAATGTTTTTTTCAAGAATTTCTTTAAATTTTGGATCATCTGGATGATAATAAAGTGTCTTCTTTTTATAGTTTTCATCAAGATAGGTAGAATATGCAGTTACAGGAGATCTTGTAACAACTTTTAAACTATCTGTCGGGATAAAGTTTATTGTCTCAATCTTATCAACTTCCAAAATGTTTTTTCCAATTTTAATACTTTCAAAAGTTAATAATTTTTCCATTATGTAGTAACAAAAATTATCAAAATAAGAGGAAATATACAAATATACATTATCAAAAAAATTTATTTCTTTTTTTTCAAAATCAATTTCAAATTTCCCCATCAACCGTGAAAATGAATACATTTTAAATTTTCTTTTTTCAAAATAATAACCACTATCATGAATAAATTTTCTAAATTCATCGTTATTTATCATATTTAAAATCGTTGCATGTAAAATATGATTATAATGTATAGGTAAACTCAATTTATCAAAATTAAATTTTATTGATAATCTCAAATATACCCTCCTTCCCAAATAAAAACCTGTAAAAAATTTCCTTCTGCATAAAAAATCCTTTAAATCCTTTTTTATTTAAAAGTCCTAAAACATCCACCATATATATCAGTTCTTTTGAACCATATAAATGCAAAAAATTTAAATTGTATTGTCTATCTGGAACAAGTATCAACGAATCATCTTCAAGTACATTTCCAAAATTTTCAGAATAAACTTTGATTAAATTGTCTCTTTCTTGTTTACTGAATTTCTCAAAAGAAGATTCTTTGTGAAAATCAAAAAACAAAATTCCATTAGAAAAAAGTTTGATCTTTTTTGAAAATATCTTGACAGGATAAAAGCCTAAAAAATTTGTTTCTAAAAGCCTAAACACAATTTTAGGTAAATTCTCACTATAAAAAGTTTTAAGTATAATCCAAGCAGGGCCTTTGTAATAAACTCCTTCTTTGTATTTTTTAACATTTTTTGACAAAAAAGGAGAAAAACTATACATCTGCAGTCCTAAATTATTAAATATTTCTTCCATAATATAATATGTTTCTCTGTTTACATATAAAGGATAATCAAAATAAAACTTTAAAAATAATCTTATACCGATTAATTCCTTTGACTTAATTTCATTTTCACCCATCCCATTGTCACCCATTCACTTTCGTTTACTTTTATAACTCTTCTTGTAATAGGAAAAAGTTCCTGGTTGATCTTTATCCTATACTTTTTCCCTTTCTGTTGCCTTTCAAACAATTCTTTTAATTTTCTAATTGCATCATCATCTAATTTAATTACTGCTTTTGATTTGTACCCAGTTGATGATCCTAATTGAAAAATAAATTCATTTTCATTTAACTTTATATCTCGCAAATATTTATAAAAACTAACTAATGGTTTTAATGATTTGTTTTCTCTAAATAGTTTTATTTCAGAGTCTATATAATAACTTACATGGGCTCTAATTTTTTGTATAAAATTTTGCAAAATATTCAACTTTTTAAAATTCTCTGAAAATTCACTGTTAACTATATCATAATATCTTCCAAAATCCAATGTTCCATATAGTTTTGTGCCTTTTTTCAAAGTTTCAAAATACAGTGGAATCACTCTTTTTGACTTTTTTAAATTTATAACTTCAACAAACTCTACATTCAAATAACTGTAATCAATAGATTCACTGTCAGACACTCTTAAAAATTTAAAGGGGGAATAATATGAGTTTCCAAAAAGTGCTTTTTCAACTTCATCATCGTATTCTTTTAGTTGACAATTTTTAACTTTTTTTAATTCTTCATTATATTCCTTATGAAGATTATTAGCTTTTATAAGTAACGTTCTTAAAGCTCCTTTTATTGAAGATCCAGGAATGTAAGCTTTTCCAGCTGATTTAATAAATTCTTTTATTTTTAAATTTCTTTTTAGTTCGCCATAAAACTCAAGTTTAATGTATTTTCTATAATCAATTTTTAGTTTTTCTAACCAATTTTTTAAATACACTGGATTATCTAATATCTCAGGATGATTAACAAGCAAATCAACAAATTTTTTCTCATTTTCTAAAAGATTTAAAAAATCCAATACAAAATTTCTATTACCAATTTTTAAAATTTCAAAACTTTGTATTTCTTCTCCAGAAGTTATAGCTAATGGAGACAAAACTTCAATTTCGTACGAAAAAATTTTATTATTCATATTGTGCCTCCTTTTTAATAGGCATTAAATAGGCACGAGCAAATTTAAATACTTTGTGTACATTTAAATTGTTAGAAGAAATATCTAATATTTTTCCAAAAACTTTTTTGCTAAACAATGATCCTTCTGCTATGAATCTAATTAATGGTTGTCTTAAAGTATTAGTATACATTGAATAAATAAATCCAGTTTTTTCTTTAATTTTATAATCTAAAATATAATTTATCTCATCTTTTTCTGGAACACACAAAGATAGCAGCAAATAATTGTTCTCTCCCTTTATCTCTGCTTGTTCAACCTTTTCAACTTGAAATGTAAATAACCCATATCCGTATGTCCTATCTCCTCCTAATCCTTCATCCTCTAAAAGTTTTAATGAAGAAAAAACTTCTTTTTCTATACTTTCATCCAAATCCAAAAAAAACCATAATCCACTATTCTTTCCAAATCTTAGTGTTGAAAAATAATAAATACTTGCTTCACTAGATTTTCTATCCACGGTAATTTTTGGCCTTTCTTCTACTACGTATAATTTTTCATCAATATTTAAATCTTCGTTATATAAAAATATCCCATCAATCTTAGGATTTGAAATTTCTTTATATAAGAAATCTTCAGAAACAAATTCAACCTTTTTTAATCTTTTCTTGTTGTTTTCATTAATTCTAAATCTATAACCTAAGGGTTTAGGATAGAAATATACGTTCTTATAGTAATAAAAAGCAGATGAAATATTTAATACATTATCTTTAATTATCGCATTTATAAATGTTTCAGTTTTTTTTAAACCATAGAGCTTATTATAAGCATTTACAATGCTTGAAAATAATGTATCAGAATGTATAAATAATTCAGTTAAATTATCTACTCCTTCTTTATAACCAACATGCAATGGCGTTTTAAATTTAAGTTTTATTCTACACCTTTTCATGTTTTTATTCACTTCCTCTTTTGAACATTTCTTTTATATTTTCAAAATCTATTTGATTTAAATTTTCAAAAGGTCGAACCTCTGACTCATAATCATTTTCTAACGTATTCCCAAATTCTTGATAGTATTTTTTATCTCTAAAATGAATTTTAATATTTTGAAATTGTATTTTTCCATATCCCCTAGAACCATTCCCACCCAGATAATCATCCTCAAGAATTTTCATAGCAATTAATAATTCTTTTAAAAATTTAACCTGATCATTTTCAAATACGTTAACAATAAATTCTGACCCAAATTTCGCTCCTGCAGGTACTCTTTCATTAATTCGCGGGTTCGCCATTGAAGTAATTCTATCAATATTATTTTCATGCTTAACTTCTGTATAATCTGTTTCTAAAAATTTTTTCATTTCATCTGTTATACTAGATTCTATCAAATATGCATCTCTAACAATTAATCTCGTTGGAAGTAAATTAATTGATTCATTTTTTTCCTTAACAACCACATGTGTCCTTCCAAAAAGATTACATACAACACAATCTGGTTCATTACACATGTGTATCCTAACACTTTCATTGTCATTTTCATTACTTTTCTTTTTCATAGATACAAGCAATTCTTTTTTTACTTTTCCATGATAAAATTCCATTAACATTCTCATTTTACCTTTCAAACTACTACCTGGAATATAAGGTCTACCAAATGCGTCTTTAATTACTGGATTGTCAATTCCACCTATTTCTAATGAATTTTCTTCTGTACCAATTTGTAATCCAGTTTTCAAAACTATTTCTGAACTAACTATAAATTTTCCTATAAAATTAACTTCATTTATCATAACATTCCCCCCCTTTTTATTTATTTTCAGATGAATAATATTTATAGTAAGCTATTAAAGCTTCAAAAAAGTCTTTATATCGTTGTAATGCATTTCCTTTTTTTACAGCAACAATTGTTAGTGTTTTTATTGAGTTAACAAAATTCAGAGCAATTTCGTATTTTTCATTTTCTTTTTCATTTTTTCTAGGTTTTCTTAATACATTTGCTCGTTTAACACTATATAGAAAAACAGCTAGGAATTTATTAAGTTCATATACTTGCTTATCTGTAGAAATCTTTTTAACATAATTAAAATATTTTCTTAATTGGGTAGAATTTAAATTACTTTTAGCAATATTTTTTGCTATTTCTTCGGACTTTTCAAAAAGAAGTCTCCCATTTTTATCATTTTGTTCATCTAAAATTTTTTCTGCAATACCTTCATTAATCCAATAATTGATTTTTTCATTAGAAAAATCTTTCATTATATCCCCTCCTTAGTTTCAAATTGAACCCATTTAATCAACGAATTTAATTTCTCATATAATTTATTATCTTTTTTACATAATATTTCATTCAAAAACCTATCAATTTCACTTTCTGCATTCTTATATCTTTTTTTTAAATTAGTAAAATAATAAAACAATCTCCAAACTTTAAATATTTTATTCTCAAACTTGGATATTTTATATTGTTCGAACATGTTTTTCAAAACGTACAATGAATTTCTAGTTACCCCTTTTTCTTTAATAATTAAATTTAATAATTTCTTTTTTTCTTTATAATCTTCAAACTCTTCCCACCCTATTAAATCATTTAAAAAACACAAAGCATTTTTTTGGAACCCATTTCTTTCATATTCTTTTGCATTTTCTAGAAATTCACCGGCTTGCCTTGCAATTCTATAAACCGGGTATTTTTTTGCAGGTGAAATACTAATCCCCATAGAAATTGAAATATTTTTATTATTCCCACTGTATTTTTTAAAACTATTTTGGATAGTTTCTGCAAGTTCTGGTAGATTATTCCAAGGACCGATAATAAAAAAGTCATCTCCACCTGAATAAATAACTGTACACTTTTTGAAATTCTCGGATGAGACAATATCCTCTAAAAATTTACCAAAGAATATTTCAATTTCTTGGGACAGTGTAGCGGTCTTAGAAATTGGAGCGTTCTTTCCTAATCCTTCTCTAAAAATTTTTCCTAAATTATCAACATCCCCTCTCAATACACCCCATTTTTTTATTCCTAAAGAACCATTTGCTATGGTTTCTAAATCAGCTATTTCACCGTTTTCAGTCCGTGAAATATAATTAGCAGACTTGGTATAAAACATATATTTTGTTAAATCAACATCTCCAGTCTTATTGATTAAAAAACTGAAAGGACCACTTTCAAATTTAATTTCATACCCTAACATTTTAAAAACATCATTGAAAGTTAATATTTTTTCTGGTAATTTTTTCATTTTTTCAAATTTAAATGCTTCTTTTTTTGATAAATTTTCTCCTAATTCAGCAAATGAATCACAAAAATCACACACTTCGTTTTTTATTTTTCTTCTACAATAGGGACAAGTATTTTCAGATAGGTTTATTACATCAAAGACTTTTTTGTAATCTTGTGCAATTATGCTTTTTAGTCTTGAATTCTTCTTTCTTTCAACTAATTCAGAGATTCTCATATATATATCACTGTTTAGTTCTTTAGGAGAAATTTTTTCTCCAGCAATGTTAATACTCAATTCAATTCCATGAGCTTTATACATAATATCATCTATGTATCTTTGATATTCTTCAAGCCTATCAATAGTTTTTGCTGGAACAATAAGATAAAAATGACCTCCTCCGTTAAATAAGATATTACTTATTGATAACCCTTCATTTTCAACAATGTGTTTTGCTATAATTTCCAGAAGATATGCTATATAAAAAGATCGTCCGCGTAATTTTTTTACTGCTTTTTCTTGAGATATGTTATATAAAAAGTCTTGAATTCCAGAGACATCGCCTTTAATTATTCCTAATATTTTTTCATTATAATTTTTTGAATCAATCTCATTTAATATCCTTTCGTTCCCAGATAATAACTCAACTTCAAATTGTTTAAAAAGTGCAACTGCAATTCCAGCTGTTGTACTAAGGTGAGAAAACAAAGAAATATCTGGTTCATCGTAATAAAATGCCGAAGGAATATTTGACGTATATTCTTTCAAAACATAGTATATCTTTTCAATAAAGGGTGTAGATATTTTCAAATCATCATTTTTTGGAAGTTCATTAATTACTTTTTCAAATTCAAGCCAAAGCTTCTTATAAGTTTCTTCAACATTTTCATCTTCCTTATCAAGCAAATCTAAGTTTTGAGAAAGTTTTGAAACTTTTTTATATTTTGCTTTAATAGGTTGATCTCCAAATGAAACCAATGAAAGCATAGATTTCATATTTCTAATTTTTTCTTCGTTGGATTTATCTTCTTTCTCATTTTTATTTGAATCTCTTTCAGTTGCAGAAATATGGTCTGCTATACTTACTAATTTTGACAACATACTGTTCGGATTATGGTGGTTTAAAATTGCTCCTTCAATTTCATTTTTAAATGGCAATGAAGAGTTTTTATAAAAATATGCCCCCCATTCTTGGTGCCTTGGGCTAAATTTTCCTGAACTTTCAATAAAGTATTTATATTCCTCTTTTACTTTTCCCTTGAGATCACTAAAATTTGCTCTAATATAAAATTTACCTATATCATGAAAAATGCTTGCAAGGAACACCTTTTCGGTTGATAAAGTTTCTGACACCTTCTCACCCCCTTATTTACAAAATAACTTTTAAGTTTTCAAATATTTTTTCTTCAATAGCACTTACAAATAATTCACCATTTTTCTTTTTAATTTTGAATGTTTTTTCTGATAACCCAGAATGTGCTAAATAATTACGCCTCGGATCAAATCTTGTGTTATTTTTAAAATTATCAATTTCAAAATTATCTTTTAATTTTTGCACATTCCTTTTTGAAAATATTACTTCCTCACCTTCCTTTAAAAACTCCTCATAACTTTCTTTTATTTCCCAAAGTTCCTTTTCTAAAGACAATGAAATAAACACATTATTACCTATCGATTTATTATTACCTAAGCCCCAAATTAATTTAGAAACTTCCTCTAAAACAGTAAAAGGAATTTCATTGATTTTATAATCAAATTTCAAATTATTAAAATATTTTCTAAATAATTCAGAAAAAATGATATATTTGAAAAAATCCCCAAACTTTAACTTTCGAATAATTACATTCTCTTCTACTTCAATCGCTTCTAGATATAGCTCTACAGCCTTTTTAATTATTTCATCAGATTCAAGTTTTTTATTTAAATGAAGAAATACCAAGGGCAAACCATGAATTAATGAGTCAAGGTAATAGAATATAATTTTTACAAAATTATCTAAATTAGTATTTGTTTCTTCTTTTACTTTTTTCTCTATTAATTTCATGTATTTTAAACCAATTAATTTCTTTTCTTCTTTAGTTAATAAAGGATTTACATCAATAATTTTCTTTTTCTCAATCTTATAAAGGTGAAACCCTTGAAATATTTTTCTATCGTCTATAATATGGACATTTAAAATTTCTTTTTTAAGGTTTCCAATCACTGGTTCAGAATTTGCAATTATTATCCTAGTTTTTTTCAAATACGATAGTAATCTTAATAAATCAATTAAAACGTTATAAATTATATTTTGTTGATAATTAAGCCCTAATGAAATATCGAAGATAAATTCTAAATTTTCATTATCCAAAAATTCCTTATTTCCCAAAATTTTATACAACATATAAAGTGTGTAATTATATAAATCTTTTATCTCTCCTTTAAAAGTTACCTGGTTTTCATTCAATTTATAAGTTCCAATCCCAGGAACTACCACAAGCTCAAAATCGTTAATCTTAAGCACTTCTTTCACTCTTTCTTTATAACAATTAGACAAAATTCTATTAATCTCGGAATATGAACCAGGAATTTCACTTATTTTACATGTAGTTATAAGTGTATCCGGAACAAAAATTACAACTTTATCAACATTGTAATGTTCAGAAAGTAATTTTATTGAAGATTCATAAAATTTACTATTATTTTGAAAAGCTAATCTATATTTTTTATTAGTTTTATACGTTTCAAAACTAAGATTACCAACTATAGCAAATAATATCCTCATTAAATATCTCTCCTTATATTTTCTATTCTAAAAACTTCCAAATAAGAATCATTTTCCTTATCATAATGATAAATACTTCCTTTAGCAAAGTCTCCAAAAGCCATTCCAAAAGCAAATGAAATTGCAACAGGACAACTTAAAAAGAAATGAATATTTTCACAATGAAAATTTTCTAAATTATAATTATTTTGAGTAATAGACATTAATTCAGAAACAATCTCTTCCCAATTTTTTATATCTAAATTTCCTTTATTTTCTTTTGGTTCAATTAATATTATCTTTGTACTAATTGAATTTTTTTCTAAAAATTTTCTTACTGTTCCTATTGGATTATGTGAAGCTAGATAAATAACATATGAACAATCGTCACCTTCTCCAAAAATTGAATGTTTCAAATGTTTATAAGTGTTTTTAATGTTTTTAATTTTTCTTAAATTATCAGTTAAATCTATCACTGGAAAATAATCAACTTGCTCATGATATTGCCTATGATATATTACAATTGGATTTTGAACACCAATAGCTATTCCTAATGCCATAGCCATTGCTGAAGGTCCAACTATTGAAACATGAGGAATACCACCATGAGAAATAATTTCAATTAGGAGCTTTCTTGATTCTTTTAAAGCATCTTGCCATTCATCAATTTTTGAAAGTTCTTTATTATTTGTATATACTTTTTTTATGTCATAAACTTTCTCAAAAAGTTCGAGAAATTTTAGTGAATACTTTTTTGCTATAACTTTTTGCAAATTCTCATATGAAAAATTTATGTACTCTTTATCTGAATTTTTGAAAAAAATTAATACTGGAACGTGAAATTTTTCTTCTTCAAAAAAATCTTTAAGTTCATATACACTTTCAATATCATATGCACTAATAAGTTTTAAGTTATTATCGGTGCATATTTCTTCTTTTTTCGAATAATTTTCTAAATTTTTCTTAACATAACCTTTTTCATCCAATTCACCAGTAAAAGCAAGATTTTTAGGAATTTTGGAAGTTAAACCTGCTATAGCAGCAGCTAACATATATGAATTTCCTACAAAATTTGAATCGAAAATTAAAGATAGGCTGTGCCTAACAATTTTTTCAATAATATTCATCTTTTCCAAATTAACATCAACATTTGTAAAAGATTTTTTAGATTTAACTACTAAAACTCTTGCAATTTTTCCTTCATTTTCTGAAACAATAGGGAATTTTGCTTCCACAAAACCATTTTTATAAATATCAAAAATTATCTCAGAATTACCTTTAAAAAATTTAGACAAAATTTCCTCAGGGATTCTTTTTTCTTGCTTCAAATACATCTTTTTAACTATTTCATAAAAAGCCTTTTCCTTCCCTTCAACTTCTTTTGCTTTCAAATATGAAATTATTGCTTCTTCTAAAGAAATTTCATCCAATTTTAGAAGTTCTATAAAATCATCCAAATTGTTTTCTAAAATGTTAGCATACATTAAATCACCTCAAGTTTTAAATCATTTTCAAAACTTTTAGTTGCAAATTCCGCAAAATTTTCAATTACTAAAACTTCAGGAATTACTCCTTCGTAAATCTTCTCATTTTTATACATAACAAATCCATTCTTTCCTATTAATTCATCTTTTGGATAAATAAACAAAGAATTTTCTTTTACTAAACCAACAAAATTTTCGCCTCTTATTCCTTTTGTATCAGCTGCTAATATTTCTGCTTTCTCAGATTTTTTAAAATTTCCAGGAATCTTAATTTTTAAAATTTTTTTATCTTCATCTATTTTTTCTATCTCATCTATCTTTTCATTAATTTTCTTAAAAAACAAATCATAAAATGGTGTTAATTTTTCAATTTCCAAATTAAAAAACTCTTCTCTAGGACCTGTATACCTTTCACTATCAAGGACCTCAAAATTTTTCTTTATTTTATCTAAATCCTCATACTTTCCAATAACTTCACAATGTGAAGTTGCAAAATCGTCAAAAATATAAAATACTATATGAGTCATTGCAACTTCATCAGCCAAATGATTAATTTTTATTCTGATAGCCTTTGAACTAGCCAAAAATAGTTCAGTAGTTAAAAACAAGGTTTCGTTTAATGTGCCATTCTTTTCAATTACAATTCCGTAAATTGGGAAAAATTCAGTATAAATCACAAAAATATCTCCAACTTCAAGACTTTTCCCTTCAACTTTTTTTATTGAATTAATATTAAATTTTTTATTTCCTATAAAATGTTTGTACATTTCTAGTTCTTTTTTCAAAAACTCCATATTGACCTCCGTAAAATCTAATTGTCCTTACTATATAATTTACGAATTTTCTCACAGATTTCTGACATATAAATTCTTATGGCTAGTGAAAATTCCTTATCATTTAATCCATTTTCTTTTACCAAATTTCTTAACTTTTCCTTTGTTCTTTGAACAATCTTATACTTAGCATCCTTAGATTTTCCTTTGAAAATGATTTCTTCCGAATACATCATTTTAAATAAAAAATAACAAAGATTTTCAGGTTTAAATTTTTTCATTTCTTCCACAAAAGCTTCAGCGACAAATTCCCATTCTGGTTTGTAATGCTCTTCTGTATGTTTGAAATATTCAATTTCTTCCTTTCCAAAATCATTTTCCTGATCTAAAGATTCATTATTATGAGATCGTCTCATTGTGTCAATAATATGATTTTTTATAAGAATGTACAAGTATCCATCTATTTTATCTCCAGTTTTATTTAATAAAATATCCTTTTTTTCTTTTAACTTAATAAATATTTCATTTGTTAATTCATCAACTGCAGAAGAAATATTGCCAAAAATACCAATAAGCTCTTCTTTGTAACCAGGATTAAAATTTATTACTTTATAAATTTTGTTTTTTATTTCCAAAACCAATTGCTCAGCAACAATGTTTTCTACAAGATAACTAATTAATAATTTTTTCACTCCAACTACCACCTTATCAAAATTTCTTTAATACTCACTTTACACGCACCGCAAATAAAAATAAATTTATTAATTATATTTTTAGGTAAGCTAAACACTATTTTTCCATTAAATTCAAAAACAAAAGATTTCTTTGGAGAAAATTTACAAAAATTATCTTCACTTACAACACAAAACTTATTTAAATCAACCTCAATTCGAGAATAGTTTTTAGTTGTTAAAAATATAAATCTTGAATTGTTCCCTTCACCATCTTCCATTATTATTGGCCTTTTTTCTCTTTTTCCTTCTCGTGATTTCCAAATATTCTCAACGTCTCCTATTTGTTTTGCTAAAAACTCCAAATCACGAGCAATACCAACTTTAGTTTTATATTCAGTAATTTTATTTTTTTCAAATATTTCTTTTATCAATTCTTTCATATTTAACCCCCAATTAAATTTTCAATTATATTATAACATTTCTAAATATTGTAATGCACCCCGAAAAATTGGACAGAAATTACGAAACTTTTGTAAAACTTAGATATTCTTCATATACCTCCCGCGGACTTCTGTATTTCAA
>JASKLO010000007.1 GCA_030153605.1 Thermosipho sp. (in: thermotogales) | reverse complement strand
CTTTTTAAAGATAAAAGGGAAAGAATAATATTTTCAAAAAATTAAGAAAAAACAAATTTCAGGAGGCTAATTAAAAATATTTCTTTGAAGAGGAGGAAATATAATGGATTTTCTTTTATATGTTCTTTTATTTCTTTCAGGAATTGGTGCAGGCTTTGTTAATGTTCTTGCTGGTGGAGGATCAATGCTTACTCTACCTGTTTTAACATTACTTGGACTTGATATATCTGTAGCCAACGGGACAAATCGCGTTGGAATTTTACTTCAGAATATCATTGCCACTAGAAATTTTCGAAAAGGAAATGTTTTATCAATTAAAGAAGGATTAATGTTAGCACTTCCTGCTACTTTAGGGGCTATTTTTGGTACATTTACTGTTTTAAATATTGATAAAACTTTACTTGAAAAAATTATTGGTTTTATATTTTTGTTCATGAGTGTTTTTATCCTATACAAACCAAAAGTGTGGGAAGAAGGTAGAAAAAGTACTAAGAAAAATTATCTTTTAAGCTTTATAGTTTTCTTTATAATAGGTTTCTATGGAGGATTTATCCAAGCAGGTGTAGGATTTTTTCTAATTGCAAGCTTGGTCTTTATTGAAGGAAACAATATTATTAAAACAAACGCTCTTAAAGTCTTTATCGTGCTATGTTATACCTCATTTTCTTTTGTAATTTTCTTATTAAATGGTAAAGTAGATATCTTAAAAGGATTAATTCTTGCACTAGGAACAATGACGGGGGCTAAAATTGGAACAAACGCCGCTCTAAAAAGCGGCGCGAAATTTGTAAGATTTATAGTTTTTATTATGATAATTGTTTCTGCAATTAAATATATAACTTAATTATTTTCTTCATGATTTTCATTTTTGGATATTTCATCTAACAATTTGTTTATCTTAACACTTGCTTCAATGCCTTTATCTTCCTTAAATCTTAATTCAGGTGCAACATATAACCTGGTATTTTTTGCTACATAGGTTCTAAAGTAACCTTTATATTTTTGCATCAATTCTACAACTTTTTTACGGGTTTCACTGTCTCCTAAATAACTGATATAAACATCTGCATATCTTTTATCCTTTGAAATTTCTACTCTAGACACAGTAATAAAATTTCTTACTGGATCAAATTCTGGTTCTTTTATTTTCTGTAATGCTTCAGAAATCAAATTTCTAATATGAGCTTCTATTTTTTTATTTCTGTACTCTGGTTTCATATTTTCCCCTCCAAACTTTTCTCTTACATATGATCAGGTGCGGTAATGCCTAACAAATTAAATACAATTTCATAAACAATTTTAATCGCATATAATAAATTTAATCTTGCATTTGACAATGGAAGATCCGAATCATCTAGTATCTTTTCTTTTGCATAAAAACTATGGAATTTTTCAGATAATCCATAGATATAATTTGTCAAAATGTGTGGTGAAAGTTTTTCTGTAGTATCTTTAAGAACAAAAGATAACTCATCAAGATGTTTAATTAGATTCAATTCAATTTCTTTTTCCAATCTTTCAATATCTTCCTTAAATCTAAATTTTATTCCTTTTTCCCTTGCTTTTTCAAACACACTGTTTATTCTGGCATAAGCATACTGCACATAAAATACTGGATTATCAACTGTTTTAGATTTAGCTAGTTCTAAATCAAAATTCAAATGTGTATTGATATCATTCATAGCAAAAAAGTATCTTGTCGCATCTTTACCTACTTCTTCAATTAATTCATCTAAAGTAACAAACTCTCCAGATCTCGTACTCATTTTTACAACTTGTCCGTTTCTCTTTAAAGTAACAAACTGATGTAAAATAAAATCTAAGAAACTTTCCGGGATATCAAGAGCCTTCAATGAAGCCTTCATTCTTGGAATATGTCCGTGATGATCGCTTCCAAAAATATCGTAAACTTTATCAAATTTTCTGAGAAATTTATCATAATGATATGCAATATCCGTCAAAAAATAAGTATATGTACCATCACTTCTAATTAATACTTTATCTTCCTCATTTATCAAATTTGAAACTTTAAACCAAACTGCACCATCTTTTTCGTAAATTAAGCCTTTATTTTTAAATATTTCTAATACCTCATCGACCAATCCCTTTTCAATTAAAGATTTTTCACTTACAACAGAATCAAATTTACTATCAAGCTTTTCAAGAGTACTGTTCATCATTTCTAAAATATTTCTAACGGCATAATCCATGAAAAATTTTTCTATTTCATTATCCCATTTCTCTAAATACTTATCACCAATTTCATCCTTAAGTTTTTTAGCAAAATCGATTAAATACCCACCTTTATAACCATCTTCGGGCAATTCAAATGATTTACCAAACAATTCATTATATCTGACCCATAATGATTTAGCCAATAATCTTATTTGTCTTCCAGCATCATTTAAATACATTTCTCTAGTAACATCAAATCCTAAAAATTTAAAAACATTTGATAAGACATCTCCTATTATAAGTTGTCTACCATGACCTACTGTAAATGGTCCTGTAGGGTTTGCACTTCCATATTCAAATTGTAGCTTTAAGCCATTTTTTTTAGGCTTCCAGTAATTTTTCTCTTTTGTTAGCATATCATTCAAAATGTTTATATAATAATCCTTAGAAATTTTAAAATTCAAAAAACCAGGCCCTGCTACACTAACTTCTGAAAACAAAGGATCATTACTCAACTTGTTAATGAAATAACGGGCAACTTCAATTGGAGGTTTTTTAAAATAACGTGCTCCTATCAAAGCTACATTTGAGGAAAAATCACCAAATCTTTCATCTGGAACCTCAACATTAAAATCATATTGAAATTCCTGTTCAGATAATATACTTTTTAATCTTTCGTAAATTAATTCTCTTAACATTTAGGCACCTCCGAGTTGTTCAATTAATTCTAATATTTTGGCAACCCCTTCTTTTGTAACTGCCGAATAAGGAATCACAATATATTTCTCACCCAAAATTTTTTCATAGTATCGAATCATTTTAACTTTTTCTGACATTTTAAGTTTGTCAACTTTAGTAAGTATAACAGAAAAAGGGAGTTCCAAATCTCTAAGCCAATCTAGTATAATTTCATCGTTTTTTTGTAATTCATGCCTTCCGTCGATCAAAACAAATACAAGTTTAATATTCCAGCTTCTAACTTCAAAATAATTTTCAATAATCTTTTTCCATCTCTCTTTTTCTTCATATGATGTTTTTGCATAACCATATCCGGGTAAATCAACAAAATAAAAACTATTGTTTATTAAGTAAAAATTTATCGATCTAGTTTTTCCAGGTTTCTTACTAACTCTAGCAATATTTTGATTAGTAAGAATGTTCAATAAAGTTGATTTCCCAACATTTGACCTTCCAACAAACACAAATTCACCATTTTTTGATTCAGGGAATTTATCTTTAGGACTGTAAATTGTTGAAACTAACTTAACACTATTTATTTTCACTGACTAATGCCTCCTTTAATACTTCTTCTATTTCTTCGACAAAAATAAATTCCATTTCATCGACAACATCTTTTGGAATTTTTTCAACATCATATTCATTTTGTTTTGGTAATATTATTCTTTTAATTCCTTTTCTATAAGCAGCTAAGACTTTTTCTTTTATACCTCCAACAGGTAAAACTCTACCTCTAAGTGTTATCTCCCCTGTCATTGCTATATCATTTCTTATAGGTATTTTCTTTATTGAAGACACTAAAGATGTAACTATTGTCACACCAGCACTAGGGCCGTCCTTAGGAACTGCTCCTTCAGGAACGTGTATATGGATATCATTTTTTTCAAAAACTGATGAAAATTCATCTCCACATAATTTTTTTGTTAAACTTAATGCAATTCTTGCTGATTCTTTCATTACATCACCAAGTTGACCGGTAATTATCAAATTACCTTTTCCTGGAAAAAGCAAACTTTCTATGAACAAAGTGGTTCCACCGTAAGGAGTCCAGGCAAGACCTGTTGCGACTCCTACAGTTGGACTTTCAAGTTTACCTTCTTCTTTTATCCTTGGTGGGCCCAAAAATTCTTTAATTCTCTTTTCGGTAATGACAACTCTTGATTTTCCGTTAACTATTTCAAGAGCTGCTTTTCTAATAATTGATCTAACTTTTCTTTCAAGTTCCCTGACTCCAGGTTCAATTGTATATTCAGAAATTATTTTTTCAATAGCCTTCTCCTTAAATTTTATCTTGTTTTTTCCATTTTTTAATTCTTCCAAAGCCTTTGGAATAATATAATCTCTGGCTATATAGAACTTTTCCGTATTTGTATAACTTGGAATCTCAATTATTTCCATTCTATCTCTTAATGCATCAGGTATATTGTAAAGTGTATTAGCAGTTGTAATAAATAATACTTCAGATAAATCAAATGGAAGTTCAATATACAAATCAACAAATTCTTTATTTTGTTCTGGATCTAAAACTTCCAATAAAGCTGATGCAGGATCACCTTGAAAACTTATACCCATTTTATCAATTTCATCTAACAAAATCACTGGATTTTTTACTCCAGCTTTTCTAATTAGTTGAATAATTCTACCCGGGAGTGCACCTACATATGTTCTTCTGTGTCCTCTTATTTCAGCTTCATCTCTTAATCCTCCCAAAGACATTCTAGTAAATTCTCTATTCATAGCCTTAGCAATAGATCTTCCAAGAGAAGTTTTTCCAACCCCAGGAGGTCCTACAAAACAAATTATCGGAGCTTTCATTGTTTTAGATAGATTTCTGGTAGCCAAAAATTCCAAAATTCTTTGTTTTGGTTCCTCAAGACCATAATGATCCCTTTCCAAAAGTTCTTTTGCATGATTTATATCAAGATTATCTTCAGATTTTTTATTCCATGGTAAATTTAAAATCCAATCTAAATAATTTCTTATTACATTTGCTTCTGGAGAATATGGAGACATTTTTTCTAATCTATTTAACTCAAATCTTGCTTTTTCCTTGACAAATTCAGGATAATCTCCTTCTTCAATCTTTTTTTCAAGCTCTTTTATTTCTGCGTCTTCTTCTCCACCTAATTCTTCACGTATTACTCTTAACTTTTCTCTAAGGAAATATTCTTTCTGAGATTTTTCAATTCTTTGTTTAACTTTTTGATCTAATTGATGTTCAATTTCTAACAACTCAGTTTCTTTAGAAATCAATGCTAAAATCTTTTCAAGCCTTTCATATGGATGTAAGGTTTCAAGAAGCTCTTGTTTTTCATTTAAAGAACCTGGACAAATAGATGCTGCAAGATCTGCAAAAACATCCGGATCTTCCATGTCTTCTAAAAACATCAACGCTTCAGTTGGAAGTTTTCTAGAATATTGTACATACTTTTGCATTTCATCCCTTACAATTCTCATAAGGGCTATTAATTTTTTTGTTTTTTGATATCTCTTTTTTAGTATCTCAATTTTAAATTTGAAATATTTCTTTTCAATAGATTTTATTCTTTTTGCTCTTGCAAGACCTTCAACTAGAACTTTGAATGTACCATCGGGTAATTTTCCAAGTTGCATAACTCTTACAACTGTTCCAACTTCAAATAAATCGTCTTCAGTGGGATCTTCAACTGCAGGATCTTTCTGGTTAACAACAAAAAGTAGCTGATCATAATTCTCCATAGAGTCTTCTAAGGCATATAAAGATTTTTCCCTACCAACATAAAATGGCATTACTGTATTTGGAAAAATAACAACATTGCTTCTCATTGCAATTGCGGGTAGATTATCTGGTATATTTATTTCCTCTTGATTTAATTTAGATGCCTTTTTTTCAAGTTTTTCAAATTTTGGTTTCGAATTTTTCTCCATCTTTACACCTCCTCAATTCATTGATTAATTTTTGATTATTTTCTGGAATTTTTATAATCAAATCTCTTTTATCATTATTTTTATGTTTCAACTCAATTTCTATCCCTTTTTCAATAAAATAATCAGGAAAAATATTAGCCCATTCAATCAGAAAAATTCCTTCCTCATCTTCTAATTGACCTTCTAAAACATAAAATAGTTCTTCAATATCGTTTAAACGATAAAGATCAACATGATAAATTGTTTTTACACCACTATAAACATTTACAACCGTAAATGTAGGGCTACTTACATCTTCAGCACTGATACCAAAATTTTCACAAAAAAACTTAACAAAAGTTGTTTTTCCTGTGCCTAAATCCCCATTTAAAAAAATAAATCTACATTTATTTAAATTATTTGCAATCGTAGAAGAAAGATATCTCAATTTTTCAAGAGATACATCATTTATATATATTTCAGCCAATTTTTCACCTTCTAAAAATTAAATTTAAAATAAAAGTGAGGATTAAACTAAAAATAATCATGGAAGTTATAGGTATGACAATCATAAAATTTTTCTTCTTTATTACAATATCACCTGGCAATGGAAATATTTTAACTTTTTCCATCAATAACATCAGTATCCCCAGAATTAAGAGTATTATCCCTGTTATTATCATTATCTTCCACATTTTTACCACCACTCCTGAAATACTCAAATGGTAAAGAAATTGTATCACCATCTTCAGTATATATAGTTACCCTAGATAAAAATACATTTACAGTAATTACTTTAGCTTTTTTCCCTTCATATTTTATAGTGCTTCCTTCATCAGGAATATTTTTTAATGCCTCTACATAAAAATCATATTCATACCTTAAACAACAAAGCAAACGACCACACGGTCCAGTAATTTTCCCAGTATTAATCATCATTTGTTGCCTTTTAGCATGATTTAAGGTTATACTATCAAACTCTCTTAACCAATATGAACAGCATGATTTTAAACCACAAAGTCCTAAACCTTTAATAAATTTCATTTCATCTCTGGCACCCACTTGCCTTAATTCAATTCTAGTCTTAAATTCTTTTGCAATATCTTTTACTAATTCTCTAAAATCGACTCTGTTTTTAGAACTAAAATAAATAACAAGTCTAGATCTTTCCATCAACATTTTTGCATACAAAATCTTCATGTTTAATCCATGTTTTTTTACCAATTCTTTTGTTATTTCAATTGCTCTATTTGCTTCTTTTTCATATTCTTCTATATTTTTTAAATCTTCTTCTGTAGCCTTTCTAATCACGGGCTTTAAATCATAACCAATATCTTCGATACTCATTTCTCTTTTACCAATTAGTACCTTCCCATAATCCAGCCCAAATTCACTCATTACAATTACTGTATCATTTACATTTATATTCTCACCATTATCAGTGTAATATATTATTGGCCCAAGAGGTGTTAACTCTATTCCATAGACTTCTGCAGTAAGTATCATTTTTACCCTCCTATCGTAAAATTATTCATTTTAATTATATCACGATTTTTAATCAAAGACTTTTCCCAAAAATTACTATTAAATAACAAACAGTAAGTTAATTTATATGAACCAAAACTATTTTGAACTTATTAATTTATAACATTTCATAAATCCAATTTTTCTCTTATTTTTTCATTAAAAAACAGGTGTTTTGTAATATTAAAAAGTTATAATAATTAAATCATAACCTAGGGAGGAGGAATAAACATGAATAAATTATTTTTCATTCTTATTGCTTTATTTTCAATTATACTAGTTTTTCAGGGGTGTATAAACCTTTTGCCTAATATCACCGGCTCTACAATCAATGGAACAGCAAAATTTTTTGATAAGACACAGCATTCAGGAATTAAGGTTATTTTACAAACAAATACTTCTTCAAAAACTACTTATACTGATGTTAATGGAAATTATACATTTACAGGTTGAGATTTAGGTGATTATCTTATCCTTGCTGAGGATCCAAACAAAAATTACTTCCCTGCTAGTTTGGCAATAACCATATCCTCTACTGGAACGTATTCTGCTCAAGAGCTTGTCCTTACAAAAGTTATTAACCTCGTTGTTATTTTTAGAGAAGATGAATCTGGATGGGCTATCTCAGGAGTTGCTACAACAGTCATAGGTGATATTTTAATTAACAATCTAGGAATGTCAGAAGGACCTGGAATTAATCAATTTGAATACAGAAGTTTAAGAGTAGCAAATCCAAATTTACAATTTACTTTTGGGGATCTTTTAATTATTGAAGGCGATCAACCTCAAGATTTCTATGATACTTATACCGCAAATAAAAATACTTTTGATTCTTTTGTAAATAATGGTGGAGTAATTTTCTGGGTAGCTGCCGATAACGGTTGGGCTTCCGGCGATTTTACTTCTACTCTTCCAGGCAGTGTAACATGGAGAGATTCATATGAAAGTTACAATGATATTGTAAATCTTAATCACCCAATTACTAAAAATTTCCCTTCACAAATGCTTGGTAATTATGCCAGTCATGGCGGTTTTTTAGTTGATAATAACAATCTAATTACTAATTTGTTTATTTATGTTCAAGAAGAAACTGGTTTACTTCCAACATTTATTGAATATCGTTATGGTCTAGGTAGAGTTTTAGCAACCACAGCTCCTTTAGAATGGTATGTGTCTAACGGACCTGCAGATATTCCTCCTAATTATCCTTACAATATTAGTTATAAAGATTTGTTTGTCCTAATGTTGACCAGAGCATTAAGATATATAATGGGTTTAAATGTTTCACCCAACATAATGTGAAAAATAGAAATTTCTTTAAAGAAGCCGGGAATTTTCCCGGCTTTTTAATTAAAAGTTATTTTTTTCAATTTTAGACTTTAGTATCCTAATAAACTATGTCATAAATAATTGACAATTAAAATTCTCTTTAATTTTCTTCTTTAAGAATCAGAAGAAAACATCTTTTATTACCTTTATCATACAATTTGAGATGCTTTTTATTTTTATTTGACAAAAAGAATTATCCAATTGATGAAATACAATACAAATAAAATGCTTTAAACACTCAAGATAAATTATAAAGAAACATATGAGAAAACCTCAAACATGAATCATAAGAAAAAATACTATTTTATGAGATAAAATTAGCAACTTTGAATTACAATAATAAAATAGTTAAGGCTCAAAATATTACTTTGTAGGAATATCCATAATTCCTTTATGTTGTGGTATAGGTTCCACTTGAATTTGAAATTCGCACCCATTAAAAATTAATCCTAAAAGTATTATTATTAACAAAGCATATAAAATTACTTGAAACAACCTTTCATTTATTAATACCCCAGTTCAGTAATAATCTGTTGTAATTTTTTAAAGCGTGCATCATTCATTCTAATTGTCCAATTAACAGCCGTTGTGTTAGTTTTAACGTTTACAAGATAATCAGTATTTGCTTTAAGATAAGTTGTTTTTAAATATAATACAACAAATGGTTCATCAGTAGCTATATAAAACTCACCAAAGCTTGAATCAATTTGAACAAACATGTTGTAATCCAATAAATATATACGAGCATAAACTTCATCTACTGAATCACCATATGATCTTTTACCAGTAAATTTAATTTCTCCTTCAACTGCTACTAACGGGCTACTCGCATCGAACTTAATTACTAGAAAACCATTAATGCCTTCTTCTTCAATATTAGGCACAAAATTTGTTAATTGGTTTGTGAGAGGAATATAAACTGCTGTTCCCCATACTGTCCCACTGCTTAAATCATATAATTCATTAACATAAATGTTTTCTTCAATACACTTATCAGCGATGGCAATCAAAGCATCAACAGACTCTTTAAAAGCTTGTCCAAACAAAGTGAAAGAAACTAAAAGAATTAAAACCAAAAAAAACCATTTTTTCATTTTAGCAGCTACCTCCTCGCTTAATATAAAAGTACCAAAAAACTCTCTATGAAAACAGAAACAATCCGAAACATAAAAAAGATAAATTAGTACATTTGTAATCAACATCTGAAAAAAACTATTTCACTGCCTTTTTAGGTTGTTGAAAATTTATAATTCCAAGGACACTGCCGTGAATAATAAATTTATCTCTTTCTTTAACAAAATGGGTGCATAATGATGAATATCTTGCATATGCTGCAGCTTGCTTCAATATTTCACCTCATAAAAAGGGAGGATAAATTGTAGGATTTATTCATTTTTTTTCTTTTGTTTTCTGGCTTCAACTAAGTTAAAGAATGGTAAAACAATTGGTTTAATATTATGAAGTGCTGTCACAGATGCTATATAAGAACGAGCTAACATAAGTAAACTAGCAACACCATTTAATCTACATAATTTTTTAAAATTTTCTTGATCAAGGTTTTTACCTTCAAATTCTCCAACAATTAATACACTTACTTTGTGAACAATTTTATTGCCAGATTTGCCTTTAATCGATATTTGAAGTTGAAGATTCGCTCTGTAATGTTTTTCCTCAATTTCTTCTAAGCTTACAATTGAAGGTAATACCTCAACAGTATAAGCAATTTTTGATACTTCTGTTTCTTTTATTTGAAATCTAGCTTCTAATATTTGATATCTAAGAAGCTGCAGGATCGAGCTCTTGGGAATGTTCGTTTTCATAGGCGTTTTCCTCCTTAATACCATAATTATATTCAAATTTGTTTATATTATTGAATTCCTCATCATTCGAAACTAAATTCAAAGTAACATATAAATAACCATTTAATTTTGCGGCAATTTTAGCAAGTGTTTTAATTGAAAGATTAGCGCTTGCTGTTTCAATTTTAGAAACCATTGCTTGTGTTATTCCCAATTTCTCTGCTAACTGCTCTTGACTTAATTTGTTTATTTTCCTATATTCTAATAATTCAGCAGCAATATGGGCCAACGTAGAAAGATAAAATTCTTGTTCTTTCGCAGGATTATATCCAAGTTTCCTTAATAAATCAAATACTTTGTTAGACATTACAATCCCTCCTTTTTACATATAATCTTTCAAACGATTCTCAGCTAGTTCAATATTTTTATCATAATCACTTTTATTTTTTTCATAAAAAATAACTAGATAAACTATTTGATTATTTGTTAAAAAAGCAAATAAAATGCGCAAATTTGGGTTTTTTTTAATTAGTCTCATTTCATAAATGTTTCTTGATTTTTTTACTTTATCAAACGCTCCTTCAACTAATACTTTGGGACCTTTTTCTGAAAGCATAAGAGTATATATTGCAATTTTTTTCTCGATTATTTCCTTTTTATTCGAATACTTAATATACACGTCAACAAGCTCATTTTCAAACGATGGATGAAAGATTACTTCATATTTATATCGATATTTATGCATAATGCTATTCACCTCAATTATAACTTATAAGTTATATTTTTGACTATTTGTTTCATAATCTTAACGTATTCTTTACCTTTTCTTTACCTAAACTTCCATAGACAAACTCGGACGCTTTTGTCGAATTTGGTAGACAAATTATTCCGTTTTTTGCCAACTAACTAAAAAACCATTTTCAAAATATAGATACAAATATGGCCAATTCATGCCAATTTGCGCATTATATTTCTCGTAAATCCTTTGTTCATAAACAATTGTCTCTGTAACTGTTTTATTAATTGTATATGGTTTACCCAACATCGCTATAATTACTTCTTGTGGCATTCCAATAACTATTTGTTTGTTTTTTATATAATCATACCATTTGCCATAACAATAGGTTCGTATGATGAATATCTTGCATATACTGTGGCTTGTTTCGTTTCAACACTCTTATAAAATCAAACATCTAGAAACTCTATTAATGATTTAAGAAGTTTATAACTATATCATTACACAACAAAATTCTTATATCACTCTTCACAAAATCATTTGGCAACATAAAAGCAACTTTGTATTCAAAATTTGCTGGACTCTCAATAAAAAAGTAAGGTCCTATAGGATGCGTACTTCTTTATTTTTGAAATCAAAAAATGGTAAATCACGTACATAGTAAAGTATATCTCGGTTGTAGATGTAAGCAATATAAAGATTCTCAAATGTTTTACGTACTATGCTGATTATAATAGGTGTATAACTATCTTGAAGTTGGGATTTAAAAGTTAATATATCAAAGTACGATCATCAGTATCACGCGTTACTCCTAATTTCTTAATTAAATCCAAGTATATTTCATGATCAGATTCATAATTGATAGGTTTATTATAATAAATCAATATTGTATCAGTAGCTAATTTATCCCACCCAATTTCAACCGTTAATTCAAAGTTGTCATTTGAAAATGTATTAGTAAACACACTAATTGTAACAAGTGCTAGAAAAACAATTATTGACTTTCGCATAATTTATCCCCATTAGTATTTGTAACCTTCAACGTCAAAAATTGCGATGTTATCTTCAAGGTCTGCATCAGTATTTTCCCAACCCTTATCGGAGTTATCTATTACAAAATAATACACTCCTGGTGGAATATTATTCAAACGCCAAGTATAAAAATCTTTAACATAAAAAGATTTATGATAGGCTGAATAAGTTCCACCGCCTTTGAAATCCTCGAAGTTAGCTTCTGTCATTAATAATAATTCTATTCCATAATCTCCATCCCAAGTTTTTAGATTAAAATTGATGAGTAAATCATTTGAATAATCAGCAAGGGTTATTGGTCCAGTGTATTTATAATTCTGTTCATGTAACAATTGATCATAACTAGAAAATAGTAGATTACTTGGAGAAGGAGTATATTCAAGTTGAAACCAGAAATTATCACACCCAAACAGGAATAATACTACAAATACAATAGATAGTATCAAAAAAACATTTTGCATTCTTTCACCCCCTTTAAAACATCGGTTTTATTTATTTGTTAAACTGCAACATCTCTGATAAAAATAAAAATTCCTTGTCTCTAATTATTTGTTTTCTTGCCAACCGTTTAATTTATCATTTTCTAAACACAAATATAAGTACAATTAATAAGTTTAAGTTGAAAAATTAAATTTTTCATATATCCTTTTTTCTTGAATAGTTGATGCAGTAACTGTTTTTTAATCACACATATCTTTCTTATAATTGTTTTAGCAATGACATTTTTATACAATCGTACCACTTCCTTATTTTTCTTATTTCTTATTGTTTCAAATAATTATTCTTTTTCAATCTCAGTTTTATTTTTTTTTGATATAATTTCATATTTTAACAATACTACCTTTTTTACTTCCAATCTTAACTAAGTGATATATTACATCAAGTAGTTGATTAGGTACAATTAAACAGGGAATTCAGGTTCATAATCAGAAATTAAAAGGTAATTAATTTCTACTAAATTAAAATATTTTAATCCATTATCTTTTCATCACAAGGTTCACTATAGATTATATTCCTGACATTAATTTGCCATTTTTAGCCTGGACAGCTTACTTGTTATGGTACTAGCTTAATCAGTTTGTAAATATTTTTGAACATGTCTTGTGTTGGTATTGGAGCAAATGTTCTCACACAAACAAGAAGAAAACATAAATAATAATAATTATACAATCAAACTAACCAAATAGCTCTGCTTTTTTTCATCCTTACTCAAATTAATCAATTGTGTTATCTCTTTTGCTAAATTACTAATGATAATTACTGAAGTTATATAAATAATATTTGCCATATTGTTAACATTTGCTTTTTCTGAAATTTATCTCTCCGAAAATTTGTTTTAATTTTGTACAACAATTTTATTTTATCATTTTTAAATTAACTCAGTCAAACCATTTGAAGATATTAAGTTCCCAAGTTGTTTAAAAAAATAATCATGATTTTATTTAATTTAGTACTTGCAACAGAAAAATTCTTTGCACTTCATTAGATTGATAATAAATTATAATTTCTTTAAATTAAATTAGCTAATTTAACTGGAATTTTTTGTTAACCAAATTGAATACTATTCTGTCTTCTTTTTGAAATTACTTTACATCCGATTTCTTTTAACTTTTATTAGAATTTTAAATATTCTTTCAATTTTAAATCTTGTTGGATGACATAATTATATCTTTATATCTTTTTTACTCAACTTCCCTACATAAATACATTTTTAAGTATGAGTCAAACAGCTTTTTATTAAAGGAAGAAATAACTAGAAAGAGATTAAAAAATAATAAGTTGTTCAAAGAATTAAGAAATGATAATAAAACAGGAAGATTAACTTCCCTTCTTGCTTGAAAATTTTTGGTAGAAACTTTTTAAAAAAAATTATCGACACTTAACTACTAAAATTTACTAATAATAAAGAAAATCGGAAGAAAACGAATTTGACTTTTAAATTTAAAATTTTATATAATTAATTGCAAGAAAAAAGTAAGAATTATAAATTAAATCCTAATTAAATAAGGAGTGAAGAAAATGAGGGGAAAATTTTCAAACTTTTTTTATATTTTAGTATCTGTTGTGATTATGATAGCGTTGAACGGATGTTCTCAACCTCCCGCATCATTAAATAATCCACCTTTAGCTCCTTCTAATCCGTCTCCTTTAAATGGAGCTACAAATGTAAATATTACTCCTACACTTTCTTGGGAATGTTCAGACCCAGATGGGGATCCTTTATCTTATGATATTTATTTTGGTACCGATCCTAATAAACTTCCTGTAATAAAAGATGACCATCCTTCTACAAGTCTAATACTTGAAACTATAACAGGATATAAAGAATTACAAAATGAAACAACATATTATTGGATGGTTGTTGCAAAAGATAGCAAAGGCGGAGTAACTCCAAGTCCTATTTGGAATTTTACTACTAGTAAGCCTGCAAGATTAAAATGGAAATTTGAAACTTATAATCGTTTAGTTTCTGGACCAGCAATAGCACCTGACGGAACAATTTATATTGGATCCGAAGATAGCAATCTTTATGCAATCAATCCTGATGGTAGCTTAAAGTGGAAATACAATTTGGGAACATATATAAGGTCTTCTCCATCGATTTCTTCTGACGGTACAATTTACGTAGTCACTTGGAAAGGTTTGTATGCAATAAACCCTGATGGTACCTTAAAATGGGAAAAAGATTATTATTTTTATATTTGCGAATCAGTAAGTCCTGCGCTGGGAGATGATGGAACAATCTATGGAGGTTGCTCACAAAACTTTAAGGCAATAAATCCTGATGACGGAAATACTAAATGGGTATTTAATGATAAAATTAATAATAACGATGTGGGTTTCAGAACTTCAAGTCCAGCTATAGGGCCAGATGGTACAATTTACGTAGGTTCAAATAATACAAATTATTTATATGCAATAAACCCCGACGGCACGCTAAAATGGAAATTTGAAGCAAATTATATTATAAATTCTTCACCTGCAATAGGAGAAGATGGAACTATCTATGTCGGTTCTGATGATGATAATCTTTATGCAATAAATCCTGATGGTACACTAAAATGGTATTTCGAAACCGGGGACGATATTAAAACCAGTCCAGTAATTGATGAAGATGGAACAATTTATGTAGGAAGTTGGGATGATTATTTATATGCAATAAACCCCGACGGCACGCTAAAATGGAAATTTAATACAGGAACGGGGATCTTTCACACCCCAGTTATTGGTTCTAATGGAATAATTTATGTAATCGCATACAGATACTTATATGCATTGAATGAAGATGGTACATTGTTGTGGAAATTTAGTGATTTCAAAGGTGCTTCTTCGTGGCCTTCTGTATTTCTTTTATCTTTATCAAATGACGGTACTTTATATGTTTCAGATTATGAAAGTTTATACGCTATCGAAACTGATAGCCAAGGACTTGCAAATTCACCCTGGCCAAAATTTCAAAAGAATAATCGAAACACTGGAAATTACAAAGAAGAGGAATGATCATATTTAAAAATTTTTCTTTTCATATCATTTTTTAAAATTAAACCAAATTTAAATATTTCTAGAATTAAAAAAGAAGAATCCAGACAAAATTAAAATAAATGCTTCCTTAAAGGGGAGCATTTATTATTTTTATTCTTAAGTTTTTTGATATACCTTTTCTTCCTAAAAAAAACTGGTGGCGAGGGACGGAATCGAACCGTCGACACGTGGATTTTCAGTCCACTGCTCTACCAACTGAGCTACCTCGCCACCGTTAAATCTCTTGGTGGGCGCGGTAGGACTTGAACCTACGACCTCATGCTTGTAAGGCATGCGCTCTCCCTCTGAGCTACGCGCCCTTCCTTATTTGGCGCCCCCAACGGGATTCGAACCCGTGCCTCTGGCTTGAAAGGCCAGTGTCCTAGACCGCTAGACGATGGGGGCCTAAATAATTGAGAAACCATTTACTATAATATCAGAATTCTTACGTTTGTCAAGCATTTAATTTGTTACTTTTCACTGACAACTAAAAAAATAAGAAGTTAAAAATTAAAAAGCTCTCTATGTTATAATTATTCACAGCTTATTATTCTTTAACATACTTAATTATGGAGGTCTTTAAATGATTTATGATCCTGAATTTCTAGATAGATATCATGAATTAAAAAGAAAAAGAAGTGTTATATACGCTATTCTAAAAAAAATTAATTCTTTGAACAAAAATAATTATAAAATCTTGATTAATAATTTAGAAGGCAATTTAAAAGATAAACTTAAAAAAATCGATATTACTCTGTTTGCTATGTATACATCAAATCTTTTAAACGGCGAAGGTGCACTTAAAAATAGATTAATAGCTTTTAAAGAAATAGGTATAAATCCAAATGAAATTGGGGAAATTCTTTTCTGGGCAAATCCAAAAAAATTTCCATTTCCTGATTTTCAAAAAGATTATAACAAAAAATTTATTCAATCTGAAGTTTATCGCTTAAAAAAACATGGCTTTGAAGACTTCTTACAATTATATGCTTTAGATACTTACAAAAAATTTGAAAACAAATTTTTATCTGACATTATTAAAGAAATAAACACCTTGAAAATATATGACTTTGAAAAAATCACTTGGCTTAACGAATTAATTTATGAATTGGATCCAATTTCAAAGGTAAAAATTAAGGAAAATATATATGTAAATAAATATATTGAAAAAGCTTTATTTTCAAAACCAGTTTCAGAAGTTATTCTTGACGGTAGTAATATTTTACATTGGTCAATTCCACCATCAGTAAAAAATATTGAAAAAGTGTTAAATAAACTTTCAAATTTGAATAAATTGTACTTTCCTTTTTACATTGTATTTGATAAAAATGCTAAGTACATGTTCAATAGCCAAATATTTGAATTTCCTAATGTCTATTTTTATTCACCTGCTGACAAATTTATTATCGATCTAGCTATTTCTAAAAAGGCCAAAATCATATCAAAAGATAAATTTAGAGAATGGGGTATTGATATCAAAAAATATATATTAGATATTGACATATAATCAAAAATTATCTAAATCTAGCTTCATCGCATAAATGTCTGGTTCTTCTTCATCTTTATAAACTGAAAAGAATAAAATGCCATCTCCGTAAGCTGGATAAAATACATCATAATCTAAATCTGGCGTCAAACAAGTTACTGAACCACTATTAAGATTTTTTAACCAAATTCTATATATTCCATCCCTATTTGAAGTAAAAACTAAGTGTGTTGCATCTAAAATAAGTGGATCATGTTCATTGTAAAAAGTATCTTCAATAACATAATTTTCCCCATCTTTATTTTTATAAATCCCAAAATTTGCTCCTTGGAGTGATGTATAGTAAATTTCCCCATTAAAAACTTTTGGCGTAAAAACCATAGTACCAACTGTATTTATAATTTGTTTTTCGCCAGATAAAATATTCTTTTTAATCATTACATTACTTTTATCCGTATCTTGAATATAAACAATATTCTCATTATCATACCAATCAGGAGTATAGGCTGGTAAATTACTATCAGAAATTCTTTTAATTTTTCTCGAATATTCTGGATCATTAAACGGCATAATATAGATATTCCAGTATCCGTGTAGAGAACCTTGAAATGCTATTGTTTCACCATTTGGTGAAAATTTAGGATAATATTCACTACTTCCAAAAACAGGTAAAATATTTAACTGCTCATTAGGGATATCTATAAACACAATATTTCTGTTTCCAGCTAGTCTTTCAGAGATAAATAAAAATTTACCATTAAAATAATCTCCATATTCATCTACACCTGGATAATAAGTCAATCTTAAATATTCAGAAAAATCAAGGGTTTTTAATCTATGAAAGGCTATTTTTTCCAAAGGATAATATATAATTTCCATTAGAAAAGTTTTATAAAGCTTATATCCTTCAGGTGAATAGATAGAACTAACTAAATAATCCCCATCTTCATACGTTGCTTTATAAACATTATCAGTAGAATTATACGTTAAATAAAGATTTACATACTCATTACATGTCGCTTCAGTGGCAGTTTTTAGAAACAAAACATTTCCGTATTCTAAAGTTTCATCTAATAATTTTTTTGCATCTTCAAAAACAATCTCTGTTCCTGTTCCAAGAGAAGTAATTACACCCACACTATAAAATTCATCCAAATTGTTTGAAAATAAACTAGAAAATATTAAAATCAAAAGAAAAAATAAAAACTTTTTCATTTATCTGCACCTCCATTATATTTCTCTATTAACTTTTCAAGTTCCTTAACTTCATCTATCTCTGGATTATCAAGTTTAATGCAAAACAATTCATTCATAATTTTGCCAATTAATGGACTTGATTTTAGATTGTATTTCTCCATAACCATTTTACCTGATACTTTTTCTAATTTAATACTAAATACTCTCTGTAAATATTCAGAGAAATATTTTCGTTCATTTGAATTTAAATAAGCGCCAATATGAGCAGCTGTTTCTGAAACGGGTTTACCTAAAATTTTATATAATTCAGAAAAATTAGCTTCCTCTTCAATCAATTTTTTTATCAAAGAAATTCTTTTTTCAGTAGTTTTTAAATCATCAATAAATTTTTTCGATATTCCATATTTAGCTGCAACTTTTTTCAATGTAGGTTCATCATAAAACTCAAGTAAAATTCTTAAAACGCAATAAAATTTATTTATTTTTCCATATATTTCTTCCAAAAACGGCAAAAAATCAAACAACCTTTCCAATTTATCTTCCATAATTTTTGTATAGTAAGTTTTTGGAAAAATATGATTCAAAATATTCAACTGTGCAAGTCTTTTAATTGCTTTTAAAGGATTCTTCTCTTCTAAAATTTTTTCCAATTCTTGCCTTATTCTTTGACCTGTAACTTTCTCTAGATAACCCTCTTCAAGAGTCTTTTGAAGTAACTCTAATGTTTCGTCTTCAATTCTAAATCCAAATCTTTGTTCAAAACGTACTGCTCTTATTATTCTTGTAGGATCTTCTACAAAACTCAATTTGTGAAGAACACGTATAACACCATTTTTTAAATCGTTTCTTGAACCAAAAAAGTCATATAATGTTCCAAAATTCCCAAAATTTAGTTTTATAGCCATTGCATTAATTGTAAAATCTCGTCTATAAAGATCTTTTTTTATTGTACTTATATCAACTACAGGTAATTCCGCAGGGCGTTCATAATACTCTGTTCTAGCAGTAGCTATATCAATTCTATAACCATCTTTAAAAAAGATCGAAGCAGTAAGAAATTTCTCATAGGAAACCATTTTTGCATTTAACTGATCTTTCACATATTTTGCATACTCAAGTCCATCACCTTCAACAACAATATCAACATCAAAATTTTCTATTCCTAATAAAAGATCTCTAACAAAACCTCCAACAACATAAACTGGCATGTTTAATTCTTCGCCATATTCACCAAGTAATCTCAATAGATTTATTAGTTTTCTAGGCAAACGTTCTAACATGATTTGCCTAATATCTTCTGTATCTTCTTTCTTAGGAACAAATCTAACTCTTCCTCCAGAGTTTGAAGCCCTTAGAAGATCAGATCGTGTAATAATTCCAACAAGAATATTATTTTTATCTAACACAGGAATTCTTCCTATATCATTTTCAAGCATAATTTCTCTTATTTTTTGTATTGAATCATCTTCATTAACTGTTATTAATTTTGTATTCATTATAGACTTAACAGGCCTATTTTCCAAATTGTGTTTTACTGCTTTATCTACAGCTTTTCTTGTTACAATTCCTACTAGTCTATTTTTTTCAACAACTGGCAATCCACCATGTCCAGTAATTTGCATAATTTCATATGCCTTTTTAATTGTCTCATCAGCTAAAATCGTTCGAACTGGATAAGACATTATATCTTTTGCTCTTAGAGAAGGAGTAATACATTCAGGAAGTTTTCCTTTTAATTTATATACAACTTCATCAACTGAAACATTTTCAATTGAAGCCGATACTGCTCTGTCATGCCCCGAACCATTAAAAAACTCCACTAATTTTCTTAAATTTACATCCGGATTTCTTGTTCTTCCAACTATATAAGTTTTTCTGCCCATTCGTGTAACAACAATTAAAGTATCTGCATTTAAAAAATCCCAAAGTTTACTTGTAATAACGTTCAATCCACCTATGAATTTTTCAATTTCAGCTTTGCAAACCAGTATTTCATAATCATTAATATATAAACTTTCTAAATTTTCTTGTAATTCTCTTAACAAACTATTTTGTTCTGCATTCAATTCAAGAGTTGTAAACTCATGAATTACATCTAAATTTGCTCCTTTTTCTAGTAAAAATTTAGCCGCTAAAAGGTCATCAGGAGTTGTAGTATTATACAAGAAGTTTCCAGTATCTTCATAGATCGCAATTGCAAGTAAAGTAGCTTCTTCTGGAGTTAAAGAAATATTCCTTTTAGAAATCTCATTAACAAATAAAGAAGTAATTGCACCTATCTTATAATTATTTATTTTCAATTTTTCACTTGAAACTTTAATGTCTGGATGATGATCATAAACTACAATATCTGCTTTTTTTGAATGCTTTAAAATATTTTCCCCTACTCTTTCAATAGAAGAATTATCAACAATAACCAATTTTTCTATATTATCATTAAATTCATTTTCTTTTAAATATTCAAATTCAAAAAGTCTTAAATACTCCTCGAGATTTTTTTGAAGTTTACCACTAACAACAATTTCAAAATCTTGATTCAATTTTTTAAATGCATAAGCAGCAGCGAAACCGTCAAAATCCGGATTTTTATGAGTGGTAACAACTTTCAAATTATCACTTCCCGCCTTCTTAAACTATTAATTGTGGCGGTTGTAATTTCAATATCTCCATCAAATGTAAGAAGCGCATAAAATAATTCATTTTTTCTTTGAAAAACACCTTTTTTCAATTTTTCAACAACTGGTTTCCATGAACCACAGTTTATATAATACTTGGGTTTATTTCCAAAGTTAAAAATTTTAAAGTTGTTTCTATGAATATGTCCCATAATTACCCCATCTGTATCTCCTATTTCCCTTTCAGATTCATAACCTGTAATGTAATCTTTGATATCTAAGTTCCCAGAAAGTATTTTATTAGCTTTTTTCATTAAATAATCAGTATTTTTTAAACTTCTAATATTCATGATTAATCTAACTAAAAATTCACCAAGTTTAATTCCACCAAAATTATTCAAAAATAATTTAGAAAAAATACTTAAAAATGGATAATTACTCTTCATCCATTCCTTTGCTTCAAAACTTCTCATCATTTTCAAAAATTCTATTAACCACATTTCAAGTAAATCAATACTTAAATCATGAGTTTTCATTATTAAATCAAACCAATCGAATAAATCAATTGTTGGCCTTACATTATCATAATCACTTATAACATTATCAGGAAGAAATTGTTCAAGTTTTTTATCAAAATTTACCATCATGTATCTAACAATATAATCACCTAATGGAGGAACTATTTCTCCACTTTTTTTATTAACCGAAAATTTATTAACAGGATCAAATTGATTTCCATGAATAATCAGTATTTTTAAATCTTCATCGTAATAATACGGTTCTATCTCAAGATTTGGTATCAATTCTTTCAATTTTTCTTGAATCTTTAAATTTTTTAAAAGATAATAATCATGATTTCCAACTATATAATGTATCTTGTTATGTTTCCCGAATTTTCTAAGAGCTCTAAATACCTTAAGATGTTGCTTTTCGATTTCTAAGATTATGTCAGAATCTAATTTCTTTACGATTTCATCAAAATCAATTAAACCAAACTGAGAAACTCTTTCAGTTTCTAATAATTCAAAACCGTCGCCAACTATAAATAACTCTATGTCATTAAATAATGAAAAATCATTAAAAGCTTTTTCAAAAGCATCATCATATTTAAAATCATCTTTTGCACTTCCATCCCCAATATGTAAGTCGCTCAAAAATAAATATCTTTTCATATATCCCCCTATAATTTGAATATTTTATCTGGTTTGACATAATACAATTCAATTTCACCAATTTCATTTTTATATTCTGAGATTATTTTATCAATCTTTCTTGAATATCTTCCAGAAATATGATAAAGAATTAATTTTTTAACTTTTGTTCCTTTAACTAGTTCAACAATATCCTCAATAGTTGCATGATTTTCATATTTTCTATCTTCTTTATTCAAAAACGTACATTCATGAATAAGTATCTCGGTATCTTCTACTTCAGTTTTATTTAAAAGATACGTATCACCAGAAAAAGTCAAAATTTTGCTATTATATTTTTCTGTAATATAATCACTTCCATATGTCCTTGCCAATTTGGTTATATCTTCCTGTGAAAGATTTCTAAATTCTTCTTTTAATCTTTTCCTTTCTTCAAAAATATGATATCCAAAACTTTTCTCACTTTGAGTGTGTTTAACCTTAAACGCTTTCACAAACTTTTTATTTTGATTAGAGTTTCTCAAAATGATTTCCTCTCCATCTTCAATTGGAAATACTTTTAAGTTAAACCTTAAATCTGAATTAACTTTTCGAATAAAATTCAAATATTCTTCTATACCTTTATTTCCTTTTGGATAATAAATATTCAAATCCTTACCGCGATCTCCCATTGCATTATTTCTTGTGTTAATTAAAGACCATAATCCAGATATATGATCAACATGACCATGTGATAAAAATATGTGTTTTATTGCATAAACCTTATTATTCATCAATGTAGAAACACACTCACCAGCATCAAATAATATTCTTTCTGGTGAATAATAAATCCAAGTTGTATATAAAGCTTTTGAATAACCGACAATATTCAATATTAACCCTCCTGAACTACCTCTAGTTTAACGATTCCTGAAACTCCTCCAGGTAATTTTAAAGTTATATCGTAAAGTCCTAATTCCTTTATAGGTTTTTCTAAAATCACCCATTTTTTGTCAATTTCATACCCTGATTTTTCTGAAATAATTTTTGCAATATCAGCCGAAGTTAAAGCTCCAAACAATTTCCCACTACTTCCAGCTTTTACAGCAACTTTATATAATTGTTTTTGAAGTTGTTTTAACAAATTTAAATTTTCTTCTTTTAATTGTTTTTCTTTTTCAGCTTTTAATTGTTTTTCTTTTTCGATTTTTTTCAATACTTCTGGAGTAGCAACTAAAGCCAATTTTTTGGGAATTAAATAATTTCTTGCATAACCATCAGAAACATTTTTAATCTCACCTTTTTTACCTATTTTTGGTACATCTTTAAGTAAAACAACTTTCATACTTTCACCTCCGGTCAATAAAAATTGCAATTCTATCATTATTAGAATAATCTTTGATCACATTCCAACCTAATTTTCTGAAAAAATCTCCTTGATCGTGACCTATTTCCATTAACACAATTTTACCAGATAAATCATACATATTTAAGAATTTTCTGTAAAATTCTAAACCATCTTTTCCCGCATATAAAGCTTCTTTTGGTTCCCAAAGTACCTCCCTCGGTAAAATTGCATCTTCTCTAACATAAGGAGGGTTTGAAATTATCAATTCTATATCATTATAATTCTCAACAAATGGTTCCAAAAAAGGCCCCTTTTTAATAAATAATCTATCTTCTACTTTAAACCTTTTTGCATTTATTTTTGTAATCTCAATAGCTTTATCAGAAATATCTGTTCCAAAACCTATTGTTTTCGTTTCTATCAATATACTTATTATTATTGCTCCACTTCCAACGCCAATTTCAGCAATTTTTTTTACATTATATTTCTCGATAAATTCTATAGCCTTTTCAACCAGCAATTCTGTTTCTTGACGTGGAATCAAAACTCCTTCATCTACATAAAACCAATTTTTATAAAATTCCTTTCCTTTAACAATATATTGAATGGGATAGCCATTTTTGCGTTTTTCAATTAATTTTAAAAATTTTTCATCATCTATTTCAAAATTTGGATGAGAAATTATAAATTCTTTACTTTTACCAGAAATAAATCGAATAATAATATGGGCTTCCAAATCAGGAAGCCCATTTTTTCTAGCTAATTCTAATGCATCTTTAATCTTCATATTCCAAGTTGAGCTCTTACGTCAGGATCAATTCTATCTGGAGTCCACGGAGGATCAAAGGTCAATTCAACTTTAACATCATTAACTCCTTCAATTTCTCTTATCTTTGTCTCAGCATCCTGTAAGATCATTCCAGCCAATGGACACATGGGGGTTGTCATTGTCATTAAAACATAAACATTATCATTCTCATCTACTTGGACATCGTAAACTAACCCCAAAGTAACCACATCTAAACCTATTTCAAAATCAATAACTTCTTTGAGCTTATTCCAAACCATTTCTTTTGATACTTTTCCCATCAACTCACTCCTCTCGAGACAACATTTCAATTTCTCTATATAAATCATTTGCAATTATGCTTGATTTTTCAAAATCGGGGCCTTCAACTAAAATTCTAATAACTGGTTCTGTTCCTGATGGTCTTATTATCACTCTATAGTCATTTATTTGCTTGATTTTTTCAACAATTTTTTCATCTTTATAAACTTCTTTATTTTTCACTTTAACATTTAACATAACCTGTGGATAATCAGGAATATTATTTGAAAGCTCGAATAATGATTTACCAGTTTTCACTAAAACATTTAAAACCTCTAAAGTTGTAATTAAACCATCTCCAGTTGTAGAACGATCTAGGTATATAACATGACCACTTCTTTCTCCGCCTAAAACATAACCATTTTTAAGCATTTCATGCAAAATATACCTATCTCCAACATTGGTTCTAACCACATCAATTTCTCTTTCTTTCAAATATTTTTCAAGTCCCATATTTGATAGAATAGTTAAAACTACAGTATTCTTTAACAATCTTTTTTCGTTTTTCATCTCCACGGCTGTAATTCCCAAAATTTTATCTCCGTGTACTTCTTCACCTTTTTCATCTAATAATATACATCTATCCCCATCTCCATCGTACAAAACTGCTATTTCTCCATCTTTTTTATATTTTTTTGCATTTTCAGGATGCGTTGAACCACAATTATGATTAATATTAAAGCCATTAGGTTTATCATTAATCACTTCAATTTTAGCACCTAAATTTTCTAAAACCATTGGATTTATTTTTAAAGTAGCACCGTTTGCAACATCAACGACTAATTTTAAACCATTTAAATTTAAATCAGAATATAATTTACTGATGTAATTAACATATTCTTCAGAAGCTAATTCATAATCAAAAACTTTACCAATCTTCTTATAACCTAAATACTTTATCTCTTTCATTTCATTTTCAATTTTTTCTTCAATTTCATCTGGAAGTTTATAACCTTTCAAAATCACCTTTAGACCATTATATTCAGGAGGATTGTGAGATGCAGATATCATTATGCCTGCAGAATTCTCAAGCTTTGTTACTAAAGCTAAAGCAGGTGTAGGCATTACACCACATCTATATACATCCAAACCAGATGAAGTTAAACCGGCTATTAAAGCAGCTTCAAACATATCACATGAATTTCTAGTATCTTTTGCTATAAAAACCTTATTATCAACAAACCTCCCTAGAGCATTTCCCAAACGAAAAGCTAGCTCAGGAGTTAAAAATTCATTAACTATTCCCCTTATTCCATCTGTCCCAAAAAGTTTCATTAATTATTCCTCCCTAAATTTTTGTAAAAAACTGCCCTTCTCCATAAATATCTTTAATCTAAAATTTAAGCATTCTTCAAATTGGCTTTATGTTGTTTCCAAAAAAAATCTTAAAAATAAAGTAGTTCAGGCTTTCTGAACAGTCAAAAGAAATATCATCTTTAAGTTTGGTTAACCACAACATGTTATTTCATTCATTTTATCTATATTTATATCTAAATTATTCGCTTCTATCAATCTACTTTTTTAATTAAAATAGATTTTTCCAAGTTCAATTAAGACAGATAAAATAAATTATGTTTAGAATTCTACCTCTATAAATACATCATATCCATATGGATGATTTTCATAATTCATCATTAAATTTACAATAGAAGTACTAACACTATCAAAAGAATAAAAACCTCTTACATTTGCTTTAATGCTACCTATTTTGAATGTTACATAACCACTAACTTTATTAATAAATGCTCCTACTTTATTGTAATATTCAGGAGACCAAAAACCTCCAAAAGAAGCAAAATCTAAATTATATGTACCACCAATATCAAATTTAAAATATTCTTGTTTAATATAACTTAAACAAGAATAAAAGTCAAATAAATTTAAAGAAGCAGTTAAATCAACTCCTACATTTCCCTTGAACAATTGTCCTGGGTATTGTGAGAAAACTGAAAAATCATCTAAAAAAGCACCCAAAATTACATTTTCAAATATTTTTCCAGCAAAACCCAAACTAACATTAATTAAAAACACACTAGTGGCTGAATCAGAATAATTTACTAGTTCAAAATTTCCTCCCCAATAATTTGTGGTATTTTTTCCGGCTAGTGCATAACCAACTTTATTTATATTTTGCGTGCTATCTTTTGAAGCATATAGATGAAATCTTCCAACCATATTTTCTTGAACTTCATTATAATACAAACCAAAATTTGTTAACCAACCATATGTACCCCCAAAGTATGTTCCATATTGTGCTCCAAAAACATTAGATTGTTCTAGAGAAAAAGCAGGATTAGAAACATATCTCATGCTAAATGTAAAAATAGATAAAACCAATAAACTGATAATAAAAAGTTTTTTAAACATAATTTTTCAAAACCTCCCCTCTCAATTTTTCAAAACTATCATTTTCAATTGACTCTCTAATTTTTCTACTCAAATCCATCATAAAGTGTAAATTATGAATGGTCAACAATATTTGCCCCAAAACTTCACCGCGATCAAACAAATGCCTAATATAAGACCGAGAAAAGTTTTTACAAGTATAACAGGAACAACCTTCATCAACTGGAGATTTGTCAAATTTGAATCTTGCAGCTCTAATATTCATTTTCCCCTTCCATGTTAATGCTTGTCCATGCCTTGCAACTCTAGTAGGTAAAACACTATCAAAAATATCAATACCATTGTGTACTAAATCAACAATTAACTTTGGTGAACCTGCCCCCATAAAATATCTAGGTTTATTTTCTGGCAACAATGGAGCAGTAAATTCTGTCATCTTCAAAGTGATATCATACTCTTCTCCAACACTTAATCCTCCTATTGCAAAACCATCAAAATCCATACTTGTAATTTCTTTTGCACTTCTTTCTCGTAAATCATAAAAAAATGCACCTTGAACTATACCAAAAATAGCCTGATCGGAAAGTTCTCGAATTTTTTTCAAACTTCTTTCAGCCCATCTGGTTGTTAATTCTAGTGCTTTAACAGCGCTATCATAATCAATACCAGGCTCAGCACAGTAATCAAAAGCCATAACAATATCTGAACCAATAGTATGTTGTATTTCCATTGAAAGCTCCGGAGTTATAAAATGTTTACTTCCGTCTAAAGGAGATCTAATATAAACCCCATCTTCTGTTATTTTTCTACCTTCTCTCAAACTAAATACTTGAAAACCACCACTATCTGTTAAAATAGGTTTTTTCCAATTAATGAAATTATGAATTCCCTCATGGTACTTTAAAACATCCAAACCTGGCTTTAAATACAAATGAAAAGCATTTCCTAAAATAATTTGAGCTCCAACTTCTTCTAAATTTCTAGGCGTCATTAACTTAACATTTGCATTTGTACCTACAGGCATAAAAGTGGGTGTTTCAACAATTCCATGTGGTAGATGTATTCTCCCTCTTCTAGCTTTCCCCGAATTTTTTAAAACTTCAAACTTCAAAGCCATTTTCTTTAATCCACTCCCTGATTTCAGAGTACAATCCTTTCACTTCATTTTTTAATTCCTCTAATTCACTAAGATAATTATCAACAAAATTTTTATCTTGTATTGATTTTAAATTAATCAATACATTATACATCGAAATCCTGAAAGCTGCCTTGGCAAGCTCAGCCGCAGAATATGCATCTGAAATAGCATTTTTATTTCCCCATTTGCTTGTAATCTGACAATATTTCAAAATGTTTCTACATTCTCTTCCAAGTTCAAACGGTACATCGGCAGCTTTTTTTAGCGCTTCTTGAAGAAGTTCTTTTCTCTCTGGATTTTCTTTAGGCAATTTCAAAATCTTCATTACTTCATCAAAAGCTAATATGTCTTTTTCAGCGATTTCTTGGAGCTTGTTCCTAGAATATTCCATGTTCTCCAAAACTTCCTCCATTGCTTCTTGATAATCTGAATAATTTTTCTTTCCAATTGTTAAATTTGCTACCATTTGATTTAAAGAAGCTGCTAAAGCAGCTACAACTGCACCTACAGCTCCACCACCAGGTACTGGACTTTTTTCAGCTACTCTATCACAAAACTCTTTAAGAGTCATATTTCTAATATCCATTCTATTCCCCCCTCACTCTCCAAACTTATAATGTTTTTTTACTGGTTTTATTACTTTCCACTTACATTTTAAACCTCTTGGAAATACTACTAAATCGCCTTTTTTGATTTTATATACTTCTCCATTATCAGTTTCAACTTCAACTTCGCCTTCAATAAAATAACAAATCTCCTGATCATCATAAAACCAATCAAATTCTGAAACTTCCTTTGTCCAAATCGGCCAATTCTTTACTCCTAAATTTTCCAATTCTTTATCATTAGGTTGGGAAATTTTGATTTTCATAAAAACACCTCCCAATTAATTATAGCATATTACTATCAATTTTTTCTATTAATAAAGTCATAAGATAACCTAAAATTGCTATAAGCATACCTAAAAATATATTTCCTTTACCATGAAATGAAGGAAATATTGGATATAATGAACCTATTATCAAGCCAAGTACAAAATTATCAACAAAATCTTTGTTTTTATTTAACGCCCACTTAATCAATCGGGCCACTGAATATATTCCTAAAATTACTCCAAAACCAAGAAAAGATAAGAATTTTATGTCTAAATTACTAAGAGCTAAAATCGCTTTATCATAAATTCCCAAAATTAATAACATTAATGAACCACTTAAACCTGGAATTATCATTGCCGCTCCTCCTAAGAATCCTCCTAAGAATATCTTTAAATTTGAAATTGTATTACTATGAGGTAGAAAATTTGGTAATAATACCAGGATTATTCCAAAAATAGTGGGTAAAAATCTGAAATTAATTTTACTTTTTAAATAAAAAATTGAAGCTAAAATTAAACCAAAAAATAAAGAATACATATAAAAAGGATAATTTTCAAGGCCAAATTCAAAAACTTTTGCACCAGAAAAAATAGAAACTAAAATTCCTAAACCGACAAAAAATAAAATTTTAAACCCTTCTTTTTTAAATTTAAAAACTTGAGTAATCGAAATTATCAGATCATTATAAATTCCTGTTATTACTGCCATAGTTCCTCCACTGATTCCAGGAATTAGATTTGCTATTCCCATTAAAATCCCACCAAAAAAGTACTTAAACAAACAAATCACCTCCTCTAATAGTATAACTTAAAATTATTTTCAAGCAAATTTAAAGTTGCAAAAATCAATTTTTATGGTAAAATGATTACGGATTTTGGAGAGGTGGCCGAGCGGTCTAAGGCGCACGCCTGGAGAGCGTGTGACGCCCGCAAGGCGTCCGTGGGTTCAAATCCCACCCTCTCCGCCAGAAAATTACCGGGACATTAGTCCCGGTTTAATGTTTATTTGAGAGGTGGGAATATGAACAACAAGGAAATTGTAAAAAAAGTATATGATATTGCTAAAAATGTTGTCAAAAAATTTGATTTAGATTTGTTTGATGTAAAATATTACAATCAGTCAGGAAAATGGATATTGGAAATTGTTATTGATAACCCAAATGATTATGTTAGCACTATAGATTGTGAAAAGGTGTCCAGAGAAATTGAATTCGAACTCGATGCTTTAGATATAATACCTAAAAGATATTACCTAACTGTTTCTTCTCCAGGATTGGACAGACCATTAAGAAATATTGATGATTTCAAAAGATTTAAGAATCATAAAGTAAAAATTGTTACTTTTGAAAATAAAACAATTATTGGATATATTTCTGATGTTTTAGAAGAGAAAATTATTATAACTCTTGAAACTGGAAATAATCAAAATGTTGAATTTAAAAATATTAAAAAAGCAAATTTAGAAATTGAATTTTAGGAGGGATCTACATGAATTTAGATTTTTTGAGAGCTTTAGAACAATTAGAAGAAGAAAAAGGAATTAAAATCGATGAAATTTTACCTGCAATTGAAAAAGCTCTAGTTAGTGCTTATAGAAAAGATCATGGTGGCGAGAAGAATGTCGAAATTGTAATTAATAGACAAACAGGAGAAATTGAAATTTATCAACTTTTAGAAGTAGTTGATAAGGTTGAAGATGATAAAAAACAAATCTCTCTTGAGGAAGCTTTAAAAATTAAATCCAATACATTTATTGGGGATATTGTCAAAAAAAGATTGAATATCAAAAAATTCGGAAGAATTGCAGCTCAGACTGCAAAGCAGGTTTTAATTCAAAAAATTAGAGAAATTGAAAAAGAAAAACAATTTGAAAAATATTCTGAATTAATTGGTAAGATTACAACAGCTGAGGTAATTAGAGTAACTCCTGAATGGGCAGATATAAGAATTGGAAAACTTGAAACGAGACTTCCAAAAAAAGAATGGATTCCAGGTGAGGAAATTGAACCATATTCTCTTATTAAAGTTTATATCAAAGATGTTCAAAAAGATAAAAAAGGTCCTAAAATATTAGTTTCTAGAACATCGGAAGAATTTGTAAAAGGTTTATTAGAACTTGAAGTTCCGGAAATTGAAAATAAAATTGTTGAAATTGTCAAAATCGTAAGAGAACCTGGGATTAGAACAAAGGTAGCTGTAAAATCTAACAATCCTAAAGTTGACCCAGTAGGCGCATGTATTGGAGAAGAAGGTGTTAGGATTGCAGCAATTTTAAAAGAACTTAAAGGAGAAAAATTAGATATAATTAAATGGTCTGAAGATCCTAAAGAATTCATTGCTGCAGCTTTACAACCAGCAAATGTAATTGAAGTTGAAATTCTAGATTATGAAAATAAAGCATCACGAGTCATAGTTCCACCCAACCAGTTGTCTTTAGCTATAGGTAAAGGTGGACAAAACGCAAGATTGGCAGCAAAATTGACTGGCTGGAAAATTGATATAAAACCAATAATGAATATTTAAGGAGGAAAAAAATGTACTTTGATTCACTTAAAAAAGAGCTAAAAGACAAAAATTATAGGATGACTCCTCAGAGAGAACTTGTTTTGAAGGTTTTTATCGACAATGAAAATGAACATCTTGGTGCTGAAGATGTCTATAGAATATTATTTAATAATAAACATTCTGTAAGCAAAGCAACTGTTTATAGAACTATCGAACTATTAGTAGAGTTTGGATTTTTAAGAAAATTAGATTTTGGGGAAGGAATTTACAGATACGAATTAGCTAAAAAAAATCATATGCATCATCATTTTATTTGCAAAATCTGTGGTAAGATTTACGAAATTGAAGAAAAACATCTTGATTTTCTAAAGGAAAATTTGGAAAATCAAGGATTTATTTTTGAGGATTTTGATTTTAAAATATATGGTATTTGCCCAAAATGTAGTAGAAAAATGAAAAAGAGTATCGTAAGTAAAAAATAAGTGAATATTCCCTTTGGTAAATGTGGAAATAATGAAAAAAAGTAGGTAAGCTTTTCAACTATAGAAACAAAAGGAGTAGAAACAAACAATAAAAATTTTGTTATAAATTCTAGATTAAGCAAATAGAATAAAAATGATAATGACAACAAAATCAATAAAATTTGTATTGGTATAATTGCAACAAAGCTTCCAATAATTGAAAAAACATTTACTGAAGCAAATAAAGATAAATACGGTGCACTTCCTAAAAAGGCTGCAATTGGTTTTAGATATTTATTACTTACACTGATTATACCAAGTGTACTAAAAAAAGTCATATAAAAAGACAGTGAAAATGCTAATGAAGGATCAAAAATTAAAAAAGAAATTCCAATTACACATAAAATATCTAATTTTGAAAATTTAAAACCAATTAACTCTAAAATTACCAAAACAAGAAGATACATAAATGCACGTAAGGCAGGTAAATTCAAACCCGTACCGATTATAAAAATTAGAGGAGTTAATAATGAAAACACATTACTTATTTTTTTAGAAATTCCCAAAATCGAGAAGAATAGAAAAGAAAAGCTAAACAATAAAGAAATATGTGCACCTGAAATACTAAAAAAATGGTACAAACCACTATTAAAAAAATAATCATTTTTTACTTTCCCTCCAAATAAACCGTACAATACATTATTTTCCTTCAAATAAGAATTTCTAAAATCTTCAGCAATTACATATATTTTTCTAAAAAAATTTGGAACTGAGGGTGAGATTATCACCCTATTTTTGTTTAAAATAACCTTAGGATATTCAAATTTCTCTGAAGAAATTTCACCAAAATAATACACAATGTCTCCTATTGGTATTTCATCATAAATACCTATTGAAGTATTTAATTGTTTCCATTCATTTTTGTAAAATACTTTACCTCTTACAAGTGAGAAATTGTCATTTGTTTGTATTACTCGACCAACGAACTCAAATTCTCCTGAAATATTTATTCCACCAATGTAATTAACAATTAATAAAACAAATAATCCTAATGAAAAGAATGGCTTTTTATAAAATATTAATGGCAATAAAAGTAAAAATCTCGGTATAGAAAAAATAGGGGCAATTAATGCCCCTATAATTATTAAGAAAAACCACAAAAATACCATTTATGCTCCGTACTTTTCTAATCTTCCTGAATAAGCTAATGCTAATGACATAACATCAACAGCTTGTATAGTTCCAAGGGTTCCTCTTGCACATTCAAATTCATTATATTCTTTTGATAAACCCCTTCTAGTAAATTTAGCTTTTATCATTAAAGGAACCGGATGGAAAGAGTGCCCTTTCATTGGACAAGGAGTAGAATGATCACCAGTTACAATTAAAACATCAGGATTTAATTCTAAAAGTAGTGGAAGAGCTTTATCAACTTCTTCGATTACCTTTACTTTATTTTCAAAATTACCATCTTCGCCATACGAATCTGTCTTTTTCACGTGTATATAAAAGAAATCAAAATCATTCCAAATTTCTTTTAATGTTTTAAATTCATCTTCTACTGTTTGACCAGTTTTGACAACATTCATTCCTACTAATTTTGCTAAACCTCTATACATAGGATAAACTGCTATAGCAGCAGCTCTTAGTTTATATACTTTTTCAAAACTTGGTATGTCAGGATACTTGGAAAATCCTCTTAAAAGAGCGAAATTCATTTTGGCTTCATTCTTCAAAACTTCTTTAATTTCATCCAACAATTTATTTACTATCCTAGCAGTTTTTTCAGATTTTTCATCTAGTGCTTTAGTATATTTAATAGGCTTTCCTTCTTTTTGAGGATCAGCGTCTTCAAGCTTGTCTCCCAGATTATCACCAGTAAGTTTTACTACAAAACGATGTTCTTTTCCTGGATAAAATGTTATCTTTACATCTTCTATTTGTTTTATTTTTTCGTTCAACAGCGAAACAACTTTTGCACTTTCTTCAGATGAAGGCCTTCCTGCACGCCTGTCAACTATAATATCTCCATTAATAGTAGCAAAATTTCCTCTTGCAACAACATCTTTTTCACCAACTTCTACATCACTTCCCAAAGCTTCCAAAATTCCTCTTCCAATCTGATACTTTATTGGATCGTATCCAAATATACCTAAATGACCTGGTCCGCTACCCGGCGTAACTCCAGGTAAAACTGGAATTGTTTGACCTAGATCACTCTCTTTTGCTAAAGAATCTAAATTTGGAGTATTGGCTTTTTGTAATGGTGTTAATCCCTGTTCGTTTGGAATATCACCTATACCATCCATTACCAACATTACAATTTTAGAATTATTTGGTGATATAAGCTCTTTTAAAAAATCTTGTCTGTCTAGCATTTTTATACCTCCTTTTTGTTTTTTTGAAATCTTAAATAAATAAACATTATTATACCAATCATAAATAAAACTATGCTTATTAACTGAGCAACTCTAAAACTCCTAAAATACAAACTATCAGTTCTTAAAGATTCAATCCAGAATCTATTTATTGAATAAAAGATAAAATACAGAGCAGTTGTTTCACCATGATTTTTCTTTTTCAAATCATAATTGTAAAGAATTAAAAATATTAGAAAATCAATTATGCTTTCATACAAGAAAGTGGGATGAAATTTTGTGAAATTTTCATAACCTGGCATTCTATGAGATGGTGGAACATACATTCCCCAAGGCAAATTTGTAGGGCTTCCATATGCTTCATAATTAAAGAAATTTCCCCATCTTCCTAAAGCTTGCCCCAAAGGAAGAACACTTGCAAATAAATCTAATCCTTGCAAAAAACTAAAAGAACAGTCTTTTTTTAGCTTTGTATATAAATAAACAGAAAAAATTCCTCCTATAACTGCTCCATGAATTGCAAGTCCTCCATGCCAGATTTTAAAAATTTCAGAAGGATATTTTGAATAAAAATCTTTCCACATAAAAATTACATAATATATCCTAGCACCTAATATTCCAAAAATTATTGCCCAAAATAATGCTTCATCAAGATGCTCTGGATTAATTTTATATATTTCCAAACGCCTTCTAACAAGAATATACCCTAAAATAATGCCAGTTACAATTAATGTGCTATACCATCTTAACTCAAAAGGTCCAACTTTAAAAATATACCTTTTTACTAAAATCTGACCGCTAAATACCTTTGACAAAAACATTGCTAAAAAAACCACAAAAACAATTATTAATAATAACCAAAGAAGTCCTTTTTTCATCCAAATCCCTCTCTTTTTTAGATAATTCCTCTATGCTTTATAAAGCTATATAAAATTATCCACGTGCCAAACATTACCTTAAAATATATCAAAATATTTAATGAAACAATGTTATTTATATAACCTATTTTAAAATAACCTAATAAAACAGTAATAGAGAAAATGTAAATGAATAATAAAAGCAACTTTTCAAATAATTTAATTTTTAAACGCCTAAAAAGATACTCAAATTCATTTACTGTTGTACTTAAAGCGTATAAAAGAAGAGCAGTCCCACCGGCAACACCAGCAGAAAATCCTCCACCAGGTGAAATATGACCAAAAAAAGCAAGGTAAAAAGAACTCAACATTACAAAGTAACTCAAAAATCTCAACAAAATTCTAATATGGTTCTCATGAAGAATAATATTTTTTAATTCAAATGAAAAATTAAAAATTAAAACTCCTAAAGCAGCTAATGAAAAAATAAGAACTTCAAATATTGTATCGTAGACTCTGTTCTTTAAGTATATCTCAGTAACAAAATTATCAACAGTTCCTAACTTTGAAAAATTAATTGTATAATTAGACTCTTGAAATACAACAAAAATTAATACAAAGAATAGAAGAAAAAGAGAAAAATATTTAATCATTTTCATCCATACCATACTAATCTAAAATCCTCCATTTTAAAGATATACACATCCCTAAAACCAAGTTTTAAAGCTTTTTCGGCCATTGAAATGGCATTTTTAAAAGATGCTATCACTAATGCATCATATTTGACTGGGGTATCAGGAGATACTACTGGGATTCCTTCTATTCTAGTGTTATTCTTCAAAGGATCATCATCAAGAAAGGCTGATACATTAAATCCCTTGTTAATTAATAATTGACATAATGTTTTTCCTACTAATCCTGCTCCATAAATAGCTATATGCTTCTTCCCCTTTAATTTTAAAAGTATATTTTCCAAGTGAGAATCAATTTTATTAGATAAAGAAACAATATCATTAAAAAATTCCAATTTCATTAAATTCAATTCCGAAATACCTTCAGATGTCAAATTGTATCTCGCTTTTTTCCCAACTTTTGAGATAGAAATTAAACCATCATTTTTCAATTCAGCTAAATATTTATTAATCAAAGAAGGAACAATTCCAACACTTAAAGATAATTGTTTTTGTGTAATATTTTCATTCTCATTTATTAAATCTAAAATTAACATTTTTCTAAAATATGGGGATGGTTCAAAAAATTTTAAATTGTCAATTTTTATCACCGTTTCACTCCTTTCGATAAAGATTATAACACAAATTCGTGTTATAATCTTAATAAAGGAGGCGAAAATATGTTTATTCGCGTTACCTTGGGACAATTAAATTCTACTCTTGGAGACTTTAAAGCAAATTTTGAAAAAATTGCAAAAACAATTGATATCGCAGAACAAAACAATTCTGATTTTGTTATATTCCCTGAATTGTTTTTAACGGGCTATCCACCAGAAGATTTAATCCTTAGAACTTCTTTTTTGAAAAAAAATGTTGAATATCTAAACTATGTTAAAGATTATTCACAAAATAAAAATGTTGTGATTATATTAGGCTTTATAGATGTTGAAGATGACGCATTTAATGCAGCAGCTATACTTCAAAATGGGAAAATTTTAGGAAAATACCACAAACAACTGTTGCCCAATTATAGTGTTTTTGACGAAAGACGTTATTTTAAACCTGGTAATTCAATAACTTTAATTAATTATAATAATATAAAGGTTGGGATAAATATTTGTGAAGATATTTGGAGTCCTTTGGGCCCAATGCATTATCAAGTATCAAATGGGGCGCAATTAATACTTAACCTTTCTGCTTCACCTTTTTTTACTGGTAAAAGAGAATTAAGAAAAAATTACCTCTCTAAAAAATCATATGATTATCACTGTCCCATTGTTTATTGCAATCTAGTAGGAGGGCAGGATGAAGTAGTTTTCGACGGTGGCAGTATAGTTACTGACTCGGAAGGAAAAATTATATTTGAAGGTAAACCTTTTGAAGAAGAGATATCAGTCATTGATATACCTATAGAAGAAAATCTAAGAACAAATCTACATGATCCAAGAAGAAGATATATCGAAACTTTAGAATCACAAAAAATTCATGAAATAAATATAAAATCAGAAATTGTTAAAAGAGAAAAAATAGAAAGAAGTTTTAAAGAATATGCTCTTGAAAAAGAAGAAGAAATTTTTAAAGCTTTAACTCTTGGTTTAAAAGATTATGTAAATAAAAATAATTTTAAAAAAGTAGCTATAGGACTAAGTGGTGGAATGGACTCTTCCCTTGTTACTGTTATTGCCGTTGAAGCTCTGGGGCCAGAAAACGTAATTGGTGTTTTAATGCCTTCTATGTATACCTCTAAAGAAAGTATAGAAGATGCTGTAAAATTAGCAGAAAATTTAAATATAAAGTATTATATAATTCCAATTAATGATATTTTCCAATCCTACAAAATAACTTTTTCAGAAATATTTAAAGGTCTAAAAGAAGATACAACTGAAGAGAATTTACAAGCCAGAATTAGAGGTAATATTTTAATGGCTCTTTCTAACAAATTTGGATATTTAGTTTTAGCTACTGGTAATAAAAGTGAAGTAGCGACAGGTTATGCAACATTATATGGAGATATGGCAGGTGGTTTTTCTCCAATTAAAGATGTTTACAAAACTGAAGTATATAAAGTTGCTCAATGGTATAATAAAAACAAAGGAAAAGAAATAATACCTAAAAATGTATTTTTTAAATCACCAAGCGCTGAACTTAGACCAAACCAAAAAGATGAAGATTTCCTGCCAAAATATGAAATACTAGATGGAATTTTAAAATTATATATCGAAAAAGAAAAATCTGTACACGAGATTTCTGAAGAAGGATATGATCTTGAAGTTGTTAAATTTGTTGCGAAACTTGTTGATAAAAACGAATATAAAAGAAAGCAAGGAGCTCCAGGGATTAAAATTACTGAGCGTTCATTTGGAAAAGATAGAAGAATGCCAATAACTAACAAATATAAAGAATGGTGATTTTTAAATTTGAAATGGTGGTGAAATCATGATTAAAATCGGAGCACATATGCCAATAGGTGGTGGTTTTAAAAGAGTTCCTAAAGAAACAATAGAAATAGGTGGAAACGCGTTTCAAATATTTCCACACAACCCTAGACAATGGAAAGCAAATCTTCCATTAAGCGAAGATGCTTTAGAATTCAAAAATGGAATTAAAAAATACAAAATTGAAATAGATTCAATGTTATGTCACAGTGGTTATCTAATTAATATAGCTAGCCCTAAAGAAGAAGGATGGAAAAAGTCTTTAGATTTGTTGATTAAAGAAATGGAAATTTGTAGTGCTTTAGGAATAAAATACCTGAATATTCATCCAGGAAGTCACCTTGGCTCAGGCGAAGATGAAGGAATTAAGAAAATTGTGAAAGCTTTAAACATTGCACTTGATTCTGAAAAAAACACTTTTATTCTTCTTGAAAATGTAACTAAAAAAGGCGGTAATATTGGTTATAAGATAGAACAGCTTAAACTAATTATAGATAATGTCAAACAACCTGAAAGGTTAGGGATAACAATTGATACTTGCCACGCTTGGGATGCAGGATATGATATTGTAAATAAGCTTGATGAATTTTTAGAAAAAATTGATAAGTTAATAGGCCTAGAAAAATTAAAATTCATTCACTTAAATGATTCTAAAAACGAACTTGGCTCAAATAAAGACAGACATGAAAATATTGGAATGGGTATAATTGGTACAGATGGTTTAAAGAAAATTCTAACTAATGAAATTATCCTATCTAAACCTTGGATTCTTGAAACTCCTGGAGATAATGAAGTTCATAAACAGGATATTGCTAAAGTTAAAGAAATATTAGGAGTGATTTAAATGAAAATTGGACTTGCTCTTGCAGCTGGAGGAGTAAAAGGTTTTGCTCATATCGCAACTCTCAAGTTATTAGAAGATTATGAGGTAAAGCCAGATATAATTACTGGATCATCGGCTGGTGCTATTGTTGCGGGCTTATATGGCTTATATGGTGATAGTAATAAAGTATATGAGAAATTTTCAAATGCTGTAGAAAAATTTTTGCCTTCTTTTATGAAATATTCCAAAAAATTAAATAAATCAACAACTGGCGCTTGGGGAATTTTGCAACGTTCTTTAGTTCCAATAGAAGATTATTATCCATTTTTCAGATTCCTTTTTAGAAAGAAAAAATTTAGTGACTGTAAATACCAAATAGGTATAGTAACTTTTGATAATTTATCAGGAAATTCTTTATTAATTACTGAAGGATTCTTAGTAGATGCTATAATGGCAAGTGCATCAGTTCCAGGATTTTTTGAACCATTATGGATTGCAGGAACTATGAATACTGATGGTGGAGTACTATCTCCTGTTCCTGTAAGTGAGGCTATTAACCTCGGCGCTAATTTTGTAATTGCCAGTACTTTTTATCGACAACCAATGGATTTTCCAAAAGATCAGATGGAACTTATGTTTTATCTCGATGCCTGGAAAGATGTAGAAATTGAATATATTGATTTAGATAAAGCAAATATGGTAATATATTATAGGATCCCTTACGAATGGCATGAATTTCAAAAATACAGAGAAATTTATCAATCCGCTCTTTCCTATATAAATGAAAGGAGAGAAGAATTTGATCCTCGCTACTGGAGGTAATTCAGTCCTTTATTTCTCATTACCAGCTTTTTTTAAAGCATGTGAAAAATATAAAGTTGAATTTGATGAAATACATTGCGTTGGTTTTTCATGCATACCTGCTTATTTTTACTTAAAAACCAATTCTTCAAACCAAAGTTATATGTTTTTACGTTCAATTTATAATGAAACCCTTAAAACTTTTCATTATGCTTATGGTTTTAATTTCACAAGTATAATTGAACAAATTCGTGCTCTACATAAAGCTACACGAACGTTGAAAGGTTTCAAAAGCCAAAGAATTTTAATAAAGTATGTTAATCAACATTTTGAAGATAAGAAGATACCAGAAAAATTAAAAATTCATGCCTTTAATATTAAAACTTTTAACGATGAGATATTAGAAAATGATAACCTTCAAGATGCTATAATTAAAACTCTTTCCTTCCCTCTTGAATTTGAACCATACAAAGATTATGTTTCCGGCTCTTGGGTATATGGGGTTCCAGAAGGTGATTTTATATTACTTTTAAATAAACAATTCAATTTTAATCTAAAAAATGCTATAGATTTTATGGTATATTCAACATATGCAAGAACATTTAAAATAATGGAAAAAAGATTCAGAGATGCTAGATATAAATTAAAGCTTCAAACTAACACCTCAAATCCTTTTAACCTTTCGACAAAACTTTATGAAATTTCTGAAAAATATATCGGAGGGAAATTATGAAAAAATTTTCAATTTTTGTTATTATGATTATATTTACTTTTCTTTCATATGCAAAAACTGTTCATATTTCTGCTGATTTTGTGGAACCTACTGATAACTTAATAACATATGAAGGTTCAGTTTTAGTTTTTATTGATTCTGATAATTTAAAACTTGAAACAAACAATATGCAAATAAAAAAAGAAAATAACAAATGGATTAACTTAACTACAGAAAGTACTGTTCTTATCTTTTTCAATGACGGTGAATTAATGGGAAAAAACTTAAATTATAATATTGAAACTCAAAATGGAAATATAGAAGAAGCTTCATTGACAATTTTAGATTCAAAAAGTTCTGAAACAATATTTGTAGTTTGTGACATTCTAAACTTTGATTTAAAAAACAATTATTTTGAAGGAAAATCTATTTCTCAAAAAATAAAAATTATTAAAGGAAATATTTCAGCAAATTCTTATGAATTCATTTACAATAAAGATGAAGGAATAATTGTTTTAAACCAAGAAGTAGAATTAATTGATAATAATAAAAACATAAAGTTAAATGCAGAAAAAATAATTCTTGATACAGAAAATAACAACATGAAGGGCGAAAAAGTTCAAGTTGAAATCGTGGTGGAATAATTATGAAGTATGTTATAATTTCAGGACCTACAGCTGTCGGAAAGACTGACTTAATTCTGGAACTAGGTCAGAAGCTAAATTTTCAGGTTATTTCCGTTGATTCAAGACAAATTTATAAATACATGAACATAGGAACAGCCAAGCCAACAATAGAAGAACAAGCTATAGTAAAACATCACATGGTTGATATTATAGAACCCGACCAATATTACAATGCTTTTCAATATAGGTTAGATGCTTTAAAAATAAAAAATAAATTAATTTATGAAAATATTTACCCAATTTTTGTTGGAGGAACGGGTTTATATATTGATGCAATTGTTAAGGGAATGTTTGAAGGTGTTGCAAGAGATGAAAATTTAAGGAAAGAATTAAGTGAACTTGAAAAAAAAGAACCTGGGATTTTGAGAACAATGCTGGAAAAATATGACCCTGAATCTGCTTTAAGGATTCATCCTTCTGATATTAAAAGAACTATTCGAGCTCTTGAGGTATATCTAAAGACTGGCAAAAGAATCTCTCAGTTACAAAAGCAAAATTCCCTTTCCAATGATTACAAAATAGTTGTCTTAAACAGAAACAGAGATGAATTGCATGAAAGAATTAACAAAAGAGTTGATGAAATGATTAATAAAGGCCTCATTGAAGAAGTAAAATATTTGTTAGATAAATATCCAGAAGATTTAAATGCTTTTCAAACAATTGGTTATAAAGAACTTATTTTACATTTTAAAGGAAAATATGATTTAAAAACAGCAATACATCTTATTAAACGAAACACAAGAAGATTTGCAAGAAGGCAAATCATATGGTTAAGAAGATATAAAGATGCTAAATGGTTAAATCTTTCAGAAATTTCAAGAAGAGAAGCTATTAAAATCCTTGAGAAAATAATAATTATGTCTAGAGAAGGTGAATGAATATGGACACTCTATATAGAAAATATAGACCAAAAACTTTTTCCGAAATTGTTAATCAAGATCATGTTAAAAAAATATTTATTAATTCTTTAGAAAATAATACGATTTCTCATGCCTATATTTTTGCCGGGCCACGTGGTACTGGTAAAACCACAGTTGCAAGAATTCTAGCTAAATCATTAAATTGTGAAAATAGACAAGGCGTAGAACCTTGTAACAAATGTTCAGCTTGTCTTTCTATTGATAATGGAAATTTTATGGATGTATATGAAATTGACGCAGCATCTAATAGAGGGATTGATGAAATAAGAAAAATTCGTGAAGCAGTGGGGTATCATGCAGCTCAAGGGAAATATAAGGTATATATAATAGATGAAGTTCATATGTTGACTAAAGAAGCCTTCAATGCTTTATTGAAAACATTAGAAGAACCACCAGAAAATGTTGTGTTTATTTTAGCAACTACCAATCCTGAAAAAATTCCCCCTACTATCATTTCTAGGTGTCAAGTAATAGATTTTAAAAATATTGAAATTGATAAAATAATTGAAAGATTAAAATATGTTTCAGAAAAAGAAGGATTTAAGATAACAGATGATGCACTTCTTTTAATTGCTAAAAGAGCAAATGGAGGTTTAAGAGACGCATTAACCATTTTAGAACAAGTTGTAAGATACTCAGATGGAACAATTACTATTGATACAATTAAAAATGCACTTGGACTTGTTTCAAAAGACATAATAGAAAACCTTTTAATTTCAATTAAAAACGGAAATTTACAGAGAGTCCTTCAAATTTTAGAAGAAATATACTTTTCTGGAAAAGATCTTGAGTTGTTCTTAGATCAAATTTTAGATTATATTATTTCTAATGTTGAAATGAATAATTTTGAGTATATTGAGTATTTGAAACCTATTTCTTCAATATTGAAAGATATTAAATATTCCGAAGAAAAATTATTACTTGTAAAACTTGGATTCATAGAAATAACTAGAAAATTTTCTTTACAAAATTTATCTGATAATAATTCTAAAAATATTGAAATTCAAAAAAATACTTCTCAAGAATCAGAACGCAAAAGTGAATCATCGTTAAAAAACAATTCTGAAATTTCAGAAAACACTTTATCAAATCCCAGTAATGCGGAAGTTAATAATAATAATAAAATAATCGAAGAATTAATTAAAGAATTAAAAATAAATGGTGATTTGTCGCTTTATGTTGGACTTTTGTTTGCTAAAATAGAAGAAACAAACAGAGAAATAATAATTACTTTTCCACCAGACAAAAAAATTCAATTTGAGATTGTAAGATCAAAGTTGGACACTTTAGAAAAATTATACTTAAAAAAAGCAGGTATTAGAAAAGAATTTTCAGTAAAAATAGAAAAGAATAATGATAATGAGGATGAAGTTTTAACTAAACTCAAAACTTTATTTGGAAACAATTTTACCATAGAGGAGTGAGATAGATGCTTGATTTACATAATATTATTTTAAAAGGGAAGCAAATGAGAGCTTCAGATATTCACATCTCAGTAGGTTTAACCCCCATTGCAAGAGTCGATGGAAGATTGGTTAAAATTCCCGGGATCCCTCCTGTTGAAGCTCATGATCTAAAACAGGCAGTTGATGATATTCTTGCGGAATATAACTTTGTAAGAGATAGAAAGGAAATCGATTTTTCTTTTCCTTTGGGGGATTTAAGAATAAGGGCTAATTTTTATTATGAACGAAGAAATCCTGCTCTAGCATTGAGATTGATTACTAAAAAAATTAGAACAGTCGATGAACTCGGACTTCCTCCTATTCTTAAAACTTTTGCTGAAAAAAATCATGGCCTTATTTTAGTAGCCGGGCCTACAGGTAGTGGAAAATCAACTACTTTAGCTGCTCTAATAGATCATATTAATAACAGATTTGCAAAACATATTATTACTATTGAAGACCCTATTGAATATGTTTTTGAAACCGGAAGATCTCTTATTCATCAACGTGAAGTTGGAACTGATACTGAAAGTTTCGCAGATGGATTGAAATATGCTTTAAGACAAGATCCAGATGTTATTTTAGTTGGAGAAATGAGAGATTTAGAAACAATGTCACTTGCATTGACTTCCGCCGAAACAGGTCATTTAGTTTTCGCAACTGTACACTCAAACTCGGCTGCATCTGCACCAGAAAGAATCGTAGATGTTTTTCCGGCACATCAACAAAAACAAATTTCATTACAATTAGCTAACACATTGGTTGCAGTTATTTTCCAAAGATTGGTTCCAAAAAAAGATTTCGGAGTAATTCCAATTACTGAAATAATGGTAGCTACACCTGCAATTAAAAATCTAATTAGAGAAGGAAAACTTCACCAAATAGAAGGTGTAATGCAAGCTAGTAAAAATCAAGGAAATGTTTTATATGATGAGGCTTTAATTGAAGCATTTTTGAAGGGATTAATAACAAAAGAAACTTTAATTGAAAACATAAGAGATTCTCAGGAGGTGCAAAAAAGACTAGGATGGAGAATTTAGATATAGTAATTCAAATAAAAAAATGGAGCGATGAAGCAATAAAAGACTTAGAAAAAAAGCTTTCTAATCCTTTAACACCGGAAGAAATCAAAGTTTTTTCTGGTGAATATTCGAAAATGAAGGATATAAATTCTTTGGCTAATAAATACTTAGAATTGGAAGATGAAATCCAGTTGTGGAAAGAAGAAATGCCAGAAAATTTTGAACAGGAAATTGAAAAATTGGAAAAAGAAAAAGAAAAAATTATGCAAGAATTGATATCTCTTGTCATTCCTGCAAATGAATATTCCGGTAAAAATGTTTACCTGGAAATAAGAGCAGGAACTGGCGGAGAAGAAGCTGCTCTTTTTGCTGCTGACTTACTTAGAATGTATTTAAGATATGTTGAAAAAAAGGGATTTAAAGCTGAAATCATCGATGAAAACAAAACAGATCTTGGAGGGTACAAGGAAGTCATTGTTAGAATAAAAGGTAAAAATGTTGGAAATTATCTTAAATATGAAAGTGGAGTTCATCGAGTACAACGTATTCCTTCAACCGAATCTGGTGGAAGAATTCATACTTCTACCGCAACTGTGGCTGTTCTCCCCGAGGCAAGTGATGTGGATGTAGAAATTAATCCTTCAGAAATTAGAATTGATACCTATCGAGCTTCTGGAGCTGGAGGTCAATATGTGAATAAAACAGAGTCTGCTGTTAGAATTACTCACCTTCCAACCGGAATTGTTGTAACATGTCAATCTGAAAGATCTCAACTTCAAAATAAAGAACAAGCATTAAATATTTTAAGAGCAAGATTGTATAAATTAAAACTTGAAGAACAAGCTAAAAAAATAAGCGCAAACAGAAAATCACAAATTGGAACAGGAGAAAGAAGTGAAAAAATCAGAACTTATAACTTTCCCCAAAATAGGGTCACTGACCATAGAATCAATTACACATCTTATAACCTTCAAGCTGTTTTAGATGGAGAATTAGACGAATTTATAACAAGACTCATGAAAGTTGATATGTTAGAACAACTTGAATCTATTTTAAAAGGAGGAGCAAAAAATGAACATTAAAATTGTTGATCATCCTTTAATAAAGCACAAACTTACAATTATGAGAAAAATCGATACCGGCCCAAAAGAATTTAGAGAATTATTAAAGGAAATTACCTTACTTATAGGATATGAAGCTACAAGACATATAAAATTATATGAGACAGAAATTGAAACACCACTTGAAAAAACTAAAGGATATTTCTTCAATGACAAAGATGTCGTTATCGTTCCAATTCTAAGAGCAGGATTGGGAATGTCAGATGGGATTTTACAACTTTTACCAAATGCTTCTGTAGGACACATTGGAATTTATAGAGATCCAAAAACATTAGAAGCGATCGAATATTATGCGAAATTACCAAGATTAAATGATTCTTCGTTAATTTTTGTACTTGATCCAATGCTTGCCACAGGTGTTTCTTCAGCAAAAGCACTTGAAATTATAAAAGCAAATGGAGGTAAAAATATAATTTTAGTCACATTAATTTCATCACCAGAAGGTGTCTATAATATAAATAAAACTCACCCAGATGTAATTATTTATACTGCTTCCCTTGATAGAGAACTTAATAACAAAGGATACATTCTTCCCGGACTTGGTGATGCTGGTGATAGACTTTTTAGAACTAAATAAGGAGGAGTTATTTTGAAATCAGATACTTTTAGTATTAAGGATTTAGAAAAAATGACAATTAAAGAACTTTACAAACTAGCTAAACAATATGATATTCCCAGATATACTTCTTTAAGAAAGCAAGATTTAATTTTTGCTATTTTAGAGGCAAAAGCGCAATCTGAAGGTTACTTTTTCGGCGAAGGAGTGCTAGAAGTACATCCTGATGGATTTGGCTTTTTAAGAAGCCTTGAAAGTATGTTACCAAGTTCTAAAGATATTTATCTTTCAAATTCTCAGATAAGAAAATTTAACTTAAATACTGGAGATATTATTTCTGGTGTAATTCGCCCTCCAAAAGAGGGGGAAAGGTTTTTTGCAATGATTAAAATTGAAGCGATAAATTACAAATCTCCTGAACTAGCTAATGAAAGAGTTAATTTTGAAAATCTCACTCCAACATATCCAAATACTAAATTTGTTCTTGAAACTGAAAAAGATATAATGTCTACTAGGTTAATAGATCTTTTCTCACCAATCGGAAAAGGACAAAGAGGAATGATAGTTGCTCCTCCTAAAGCTGGAAAAACAACTATCTTAAAAGAAATAGCAAATGGTATAGCAAAAAATCATCCTGATTCGATTCGATTAATACTTTTAGTTGATGAACGTCCTGAAGAAGTTACTGACATACAAGAATCTGTAGATGCCCAAGTAATTGCTGCTCCTTTTGATATGCCTCCTGAAAAGCAAATCAAAAAAGCCGAACTTACATTGGAAATGGCAAAAAGACTTGTAGAATATGGTTATGATGTCGTTATTCTTCTTGACAGTCTAACAAGGCTTGCAAGAGTTTATAACATAAATGTGCCACCCAGTGGAAAATTATTAACTGGTGGTGTTGATCCAGCTGCTTTATATAAACCAAAGCATTTTTTCGGCGCGGCTAGAAACACAAAAGAAGGAGGAAGTTTAACAATAATAGCTACAGCATTGATTGAAACTGGCTCCAAAATGGATGAAGTAATTTTTGAAGAATTTAAAGGTACTGGAAATATGGAACTTGTTTTATCTAGACAATTGGCTAATAAAAGAATTTTCCCGGCAATTAATTTAATTCTTTCTGGTACAAGAAGAGAAGAATTATTACTTGATGAAGATACTTTAAAAAAGGTTTGGATTTTAAGAAAAATGCTATCATCTATGTCTGAAGAAGAAGGTTTAAAACTAATATTATCTAAGCTTCAACAAACTAAAACCAACGAAGATTTTCTTGCCTTAATTGACCTTCAAAAAGGAACTTAATAATTCTATCTTATACGTGAGGTCTCCAAGATGACTAAATGGTTGGCAATTATTCTATTCTTAGTTGCATATTATTTTATAATATTCAAAAAGGAAAAGGCATCTGTAACAACTTTTTTAATAGGATTAATGATAGGATTGTTAAAAATTGGTAATGTTAAAATCGAAAATGCGTCTGAGTTTATTGACTTTAACACCATCTCACTCCTTATTGGAATGATGATAATAGTTTCTGTATTGAAATCTACTGGCTTTTTTCAGTTTGTAGCAGTAAAAATCGTAAAATTTAGTAAATCCAACATTTACAAACTGTTGTTTTTATTATATACAATTATCTTTATTTTCTCTGCTTTTCTTGACAACGTTACGACAATAATTCTTTTTACTCCTATTATTTTACTCATTTCAGATTCTGCCGAAATCGATCCAAAACCTATTATGTTTTTAGCTATAATTTCTTCTAATATTGGAGGTCTTTCAACAGTTATTGGCGATCCACCGAATATTTTGATAGGAAGTACTGCCAAAATAAGTTTTATTGAATTTTTAGCAAATATGTTTTTGCCTTCAGTTATAGCTTTTTTTATAATTACATTGTACATTATTAAAACACTCAAATTTTCCACTCAAATAAACTCTAAATTAAAAGATTTTATTCAAATTGAAGCTAACACCTTAATTACCGACAGAAAGCTTTTAAAAAGGAGTATTATTACTTTCATACTTGTTATTATTGGTTTTATACTGCATGAATATGTTGACTATGAATTATCTCTCATTGCTTTAACTGGTGCTGCTTTTTTACTTTTACTTTCAAATAAAAATTTCGAAACCATTAGTAAAGATATAGAATGGGACACTATTTTCTTTTTTATTGGGCTTTTTTCTATAACCTATTCTTTAGAAGTAATAGGCTTAAATAATTTCATCGCAAATCAATTTTTACATTCAAATTTATCAGAAGTCTCTATTGTAATATTACTATTTATAATCTCATTCTTCTTGTCGGGATTTGTTGGTGCAGTACCTTCAACAATGATCTTAATTCCTGTAATCCAAAAGTTAGTAATTAATGGACTATCTCATAACCTCTGGTGGTCTATTGCTTTAGGTGCTGGATTTGGAGGTAATTTGACACCAGTTGGAGCTGCTTCTAATATAGTGGGACTTTCACTTTTAGAAAAGCACCAACAAAAACACATTAACTTTTTACACTATATTAAAACAACTGCTGTACCTCTTTCATTTTCTTTTGTTATTGCTATAATATATTTGTTATTAAAGGAATCTCTATAAGATCAAAGGGGTGGTACCTATAAAAAAATTTTTTATTTTTTCAATTTTATTTATTTTTCTACTTGTTTCTCCTATTTTTTCTGAACCATTAATATATAGCTTTGTCAAAAATATTTCAGGAAAAAGAGACTTCTATATTCAAGTAGATATAAATTTTGATGTAGTTGATAACCAAAAAAATAATTTTAAAACTAATATTTCTTTAGAAGCTACAATAGTTAATCTCGAAAATTTTGACATTAGATTTTTAAAGCCTGATTTTTTATCAAACATAGAAATTAATTATAACCTTGTCAACAATATTTCAGTTTATAAATATGATGGATATACCAATTCAGAAGTAAGTAATTTTACATTGGATAAAATTAACGAGATTTTTAAAACTGCTGCAGGCTTTTTAACATCTACTGCTTTTACTGTAAATGAAACTGAAAATGGCGTTAGTTTTTTGCCGACTGGCTACCTTTTTTTAAAAAGATTAGGTCTTGAGCCAACTAAAATAAATGTACATCTTAATGATGTTGGTTTCGATGAAATAATTTTTTCAACTGACGATAGTACTGAAACTGTAGTTATAAAATTTAAAGAATTTAAAGTTTTAGATATAAAATAAAGTGAGGTAAAAAATGGAGACAAAAAAAAGTATTTTTGAAATCAATTACGATAAATTAATTAATCTAGGATATAAAGTATTTTTATTTGATTTTGATAATACTCTAAATAAATGGAAACATTCAACACTAGATTTAAAAACTATAAAACTTTTTGAAGAACTAAAAAAGAAAAATGCAAAAGTATTTATTATTTCTAACGGAAAGCCAAGAAATTTAAATTATAATATTGAAGCACTCTGGCTTGCTAGAAAACCTTTAACTTTTAAAATTAAAAAATTTTTAAAATCAAAAAATTTAGATAGAGAAAAACTTGTTGTTATTGGAGACCAAATATTTACTGACATGTTATTAGGTAAATTTTTAAAAGCTTACCTCATAAAAGTTGAACCCATTGATACTTCTAAAGAATTCTTAATTACTAAATTTCTCAGATTCCTTGAAAAAATACTCTTGAAAATATTAAAAGTTATGATATAATCATTCGTGGAGGCGTGTTCCGAATTGGCTAAGGGGCCGGTCTTGAAAACCGGTGGGGGTTACACCCCCGTGTGGGTTCGAGTCCCACCGCCTCCGCCAAAAGGGCTTTATGCCCTCTTTTTTTTTTAATTAAATCCTCACACATTCTTAAAACTTTCCCTCTCTTTTAATCTTCATTAGTTTTTCTTCTAATTTTCCTATTTTCCTACCATTATTAAAAAAATTCTTGCAAATTCTAATAATTTTTTATTTTTCCGAGTTTGAATTTATTTAGTTTTTTTAATATAATTTTAATGTCTTTAATTTAAATTATTGTTTTTCAATTTCTTAGTTATCACTTGTTAATTTTTTTAGGAGGTGATACAATGAGAAAAAAATTGACAAAATTTTTTCTCGCAATACCTTTTGTTATTTTCTTAATTTCCTGCACTTTTATCCCAGAAAATTCTTACACAATTCCGCAGATTGAATGGCAAAAAACTTTTGGTAGCCAAGACTATGATGAAGCTCATTCGATATTACTAACGAATAATGGCGGTATAATTTTTGCTGGTGAAACTTCAAATGATTACTGGATAGTTAAACTTAATGAAAATCTGAACATTGAATGGCAAAAGATTCTTGGTGGCTCATATGGAGATTATGCCTATTCAATTGATTTTTCAAGTGATGGTGGTTATATTGTTGCTGGATACGCTACTTCTAAAGATGGGAGTGTGACTGGCACACATGGGGGAACAAGCGATATTTGGATAATAAAGCTTGATATTATTGGAAATGTTCAGTGGAAAAGAGCCTTTGGAGGTTCTGAAGCTGAATTTACTGAATCAATAATCTCTACAAGAGATAATGGTTTTATTTTTGCAGGTTCATCATTTTCTGAAGATGGTGATGCCACTTCTCTAAATCATGGATATTCTGATATCTGGGTTGTAAAACTAAATGAAAATGGAGATATAGTGTGGCAAAAATTATTTGGTGGAAGTTCAGATGAAGATGCTTTTTCTATTCAACAGACTGATGATAACGGCTATATTGTTGTTGGATACACTTTTTCTAATGATGGTGATGTTACCGGAAAACATGAATTAAGTGATTATTGGGTTTTGAAATTAGCTGAAGATGGCTCCTTAGAATGGCAAAAAGCACTTGGTGGTTCTGATTATGAAGAAGCTTATTCTGTTATCCAAACAAATGATGGAGGATTTTTAATTACTGGTTTTTCATTTTCAAACGATGGCGATGTTTCTGGAAATCACGGTGAAGAAGATTGTTGGGTTGTTAAACTAGATGAAAATGGTAATGTACAATGGCAAAAATCTTTAGGTGGTTCCAAAAGTGATTTTGGACGTGCAGCTTTACAAACAAATGATGGGGGGTTCATTATCGCTGGTTACACTAAATCAGACGATGGAGATGTTTCTGAAAATCATGGTAGTGCAGACTATTGGATAATAAAATTAAGCGAAAATGGAAATATTGAATGGCAAAAAACTTTTGGAGGCTCTGATTATGATAAATTATATGATATTAAATTATGCAACGACGGGGGAATTGTTATGGCAGGTTACACTGAATCCAATGATGGGGACATTACTGAAAATCAAGGAAATTATGATTGCTGGATTTTAAAAATTAAATAAAAAAGTTCCAGAGGTTTCAATAAAGTCTTTATAAACCCCTGGAACTTTATAATCTTAACCAAACATTTAAATCAAATCATCCCAAAGCTCTTGGATCAAATGCATCTCTCAAACCATCACCGACAAAATTAAATGCTAAAACTGTTACAAAGATAAAGATTCCAGGAATTAGTAACCACGGCGCACTCTGAAGCACATAAATGTCTTGTGCACGTGCCATCATCAAACCCCAAGAAGCAGAAGGTTCTCTTATCCCTAATCCTAAAAATGACAAACCAGCTTCTCCTAAAATGTATCCAGGAATAGATAAAGTTGATGTAACAATCATATATGTCATTGTATTTGGAATAACGTGTCTCCAAAGAATCCTTCTATCAGGATATCCTAGGGCAACAGCAGCTTCAACAAATTCATTTCTCTTAATTGAAAGCACCATTCCTCTTATAATCCTGGCTCTTCCTGCCCATCCAATGAATGATAAAATGAATACTAACAGAATATAAACTTGTGAAGAAGGTATATCAAGGGGTAATAATGATCTTAACAAAATCAATAAATAAAAACCTGGGATAGACATAATAATTTCTGTAAATCTCATTAAAAGTTCATCAGCCATTCCACCATAGTATCCAGCAATACCACCAAAGAATAAAGATAAAGTTAAAGTAATTGCTAAGCCAATAAATCCGATTGATAAAGAAATTCTTGAAGCAAAAATAATTCTACTCCATACATCCCTTCCAAATTCATCGGATCCAAAAATGTACAATCTTACAAAATTATTGTTATCATAATTATCAACACCATATAAATGATAATGAAGAGGAATTACCCATAAAACATAACCAACTCTACCATAATCCTTTTGTTTAGGACCCCAAGATTTTACAAACCACTTTACTGGATAATATTTATAATCATAATCAACAACCTTTAAATCTTTACCCATTAAAATTTTGGTTTTTCCATCTTCTCCAACGTATTTTATATAATTTATATAATACTTCAAACCAACTTTTTCAATTTGTTCTTCTGAATTTATACCTAATTTAAATGAATATTTTCCAAATATTACATTTTTTGCCGTTCGTGTATCATTTTCAATAAATGCTTCACCTTGAGTCAATATAGAATCATTAATGCCGAAAACTAAATAATTAGTCTTTTCACTCGAAGATGAGACCTTAATCCATTCACCATTAATCATTGCATATTCTTCTTTTTTTAAGCTAAATTCAAGTTTATCAGTTTTTATTATAGTCCCAGCAAAATCCTGTCTAGGAAGATATTTTGCATCATTTAATATTAAGGTCAAAACATCACCTTTATACTCTAATGTCAAACGACTTGGGAATAATAATTGCCTTGTTTTTCTTGTATAATCAAGTTTATCCACATAACTTGTATATGGCAAAACATGCAAACCAACCTTTTTTTCAAAATTACCAACTTTATAAACAGAACTTACATCAGTAGGTGGAGCATAAGAATGTTTTAAACTCTGTTCAAAAGGATTATAGGGTGCCAAAAAATCAGCAGCAAACATTACTATGTACATAACAATCAAAACCCACATACCTAACATTGCGAGCTTGTTTTTCTTGAAAGCTCGCCACATCAATTGACCTCTTGTCAAATAAACTTCTTCAAAATCTATATTTTCATTATTGACATTATTTTTACGCTTTAAAGCTTTTCCTTTTTTAGCCATCCACTACTACCTCCTATTCCAACCTAATCCTTGGATCAACTGCAGCTAAGAGAATATCGCCTACTAAATTTCCAACAATAAGCATAATAACACTAATAACTGTACTGGCCATAACTACGTAAATATCCTGTTGTACAAGTGCCTGATATACAAGTCTTCCTAGTCCAGGCCATGAAAAGATGGTTTCAGTAATAACTGCACCACCTAATAAAGAAGACAAACTAAAACCAAACATAGTAATTAAAGGATTTATTGCATTTCTCATCGCATGTTTAAATATTACAACTCTTTCAGGCATACCTTTTGCTCTGGCAAATTCAACATAATCTTCATTAAGCACGTCAAGTAAGCTTCCTCTCATATATCTCATCAATCCGGCAAAACCACCAAAAGTTAAAGTAAATGCTGGTAATTGTAAATGACAAAAAATATCTTTAAAACCTTCCCAAACATTCATTTTTCCATGATTCACACTAAACATTCCAGCAACTGGAAAAGTACCCGTTTTAGCCGCAACATACAGTAACAATAAAGCTAGGAAAAATCCAGGTATAGCTATACCAGTAAATGCAACAATAGTTAAAAATTTATCCCAAAAAGAATATTTCTTTAAAGCTGAAACTACCCCTAAAATTATTCCAACAATCCAAGAAATTACAAAGGAATAAAGGGATAATATAAGAGTATTTAAAACCCTTTCACCTATCAAATCACTAACTGGCCTTCTATAATAGAAAGAATATCCCAAATTACCAGTTAGAAGTCCTTTTAACCATTTAAAATATTGGACCATAATAGGTTGATCTAAACCATATTGTTTTTGCAAAGATTCCAAAAAATCTTTAGATACCGAAGGATCAAGCCTATACTGATCTAAAAAATCACCTGGTGCTGCTTGCATTATCAAGAACACTAATAATGTTATTATGAAGAGTTCAGGAATCAATATTACCAATCTCCGGGCTATATATCTTAGCAAATTCATTCACCTCACTTCATAAATTTGAAAAAGCGGGCGGGAAACGCCCGCTCAAAATGATAAAATTATTATTTTTCTTTCCACTCTTCATAAATGTTCCATGCAGTTCCTCCAAGTGGTCCTATCTTAACATTTTTAAGTGTTGCTTTATATGCATAAAGTCTCAAAGAATTTACTGTGTAAATTAATGGTAAGTGTTCAGAAACAAGTTGTTGGAATCTTGAGAAGTAGTCAAATACAACTTTATCATCAAGAATTCTTACATTTTCCCTGAATATTTTATCAATTTCTACTTCCCAATCTGGTAAGTAGTAGTCGTTAGGATCTACAAAATCTGCAACTTCTGGTGAATAATTCCAGAAGTGTAATGATGCGTCTGTT
>JASKLO010000029.1 GCA_030153605.1 Thermosipho sp. (in: thermotogales) | reverse complement strand
GCGTTGAAATACAGAAGTCCGCGGGAGGTATATGAAGAATATCTAAGTTTTACAAAAGTTTCGTAATTTCTGTCCAATTTTTCGGGGTGCATTACAATTTCCATAAATTACCAATGAACTTACATTATATTCTGAAATATCAAAATATGGGTAAGAAGCCAAAAAAACTACTCCTAAAATTTTTTGAGGAAATTTTTTAATAAGATAAGAACCAAACCCTCCTCCAGAGCCATGACCAATAACTACCCAATTATTAATTTCTGTTTCGTTTTCCAACTTCTTAAAAGCTTTAAAATTAGAAAATAGTGCGATGTTAAAAAGTGGTTTTATTAAAACAACTTTGTACCCCTCTTCAGCAAGCCTATGACAAAGAGGAGCATAAGATTCAGCTACAATTAAATTTTCCGGATAAAATAATATTGCTAAGTTATATGGTTCATTAGGTTCAAAAATAATATTTCCATACTCATCATAACTTACAAGTACCTCATATGATGATTTTAAATAGTTATTTACAACATTTTCAGGTTGTTTACTTAAAAACCAATACATGAAAAACAATCCTAAGCTTGCTAAAATTATTAGAAAAATTAACGCGGATAAAATAATTGCTTTCATTATAACCTCCTAATTAATTTTTCGTTCTCTATAAATTTATTATATCACATTTGTATATAATTTTCAAAAAAAATGGCGGTCAACACCGCCTTATAAATTTTCATATTTTGTTTTTTCCCAATCGGTTACATATACTGAAAATTCTTCAAATTCTTTTTTCTTCGTTTTTATAAACTTTTTAAATATATGTTCACCTAACACTTCTTTTATCAAAGGATCGTTTTCTGCTTCGAAAATAGCTTCTTCCAAAGATTTTGGTAGAGTTTTTATATCAAGTGATTCTCTTTCTCTTTCATCCAATCTATAAATGTTTTTATCAACTGGTTCTGGAGGTAGAATTTTATTCTCAATTCCATCAAGACCCGCAGCAATAAGAACAGAAAAAGCCAAATACGGGTTACAAGAAGGATCTGGCGCCCTGTATTCAAGTCTTGTTGACATACCTCTTGCATTAGGTACCCTTATTAAAGCTGATCTGTTTCCCAAAGACCAGGCAATATTTACTGGAGCTTCATATCCTGGAACCAACCTTTTGTAGCTATTTACAGTTGGATTAGTTATAGCAGTAATTGATTTTGCGTGCTTAATTATTCCTCCTATAAAATATTTCATTTCGATTGAAATATCGCCAGTATTTTCGTCATAAAAAATATTTTTCTTTAAATCTTTAGAAAATAAGCTAAGATGAACATGCATACCACTTCCATTTATACCAAAAAATGGTTTTGGCATGAAAGTTGCATGAAGATCATTTTTTATAGCAAGTGTCTTTATTACTAATTTAACAGTTTGAACCGCATCGGCAGAAGACAAAGCATTACTATACCTAAAGTCTACTTCATGTTGTGAAGGTGCAACTTCGTGATGAGTAGCTTCAACATCTATACCCATTTCTTCTAACATTACAGCTACTTCGCTTCTTAAATTTTCTGCTATATCAACAGGTAATAAATCAAAATAGCCACCTTCATCTAAAAATTCAAATACCGCTTTCCCGTTTTTTCTTGGAAGAAGAAAAAATTCAACTTCAGGACCCGCATGTGGTACAAAACCCATAGACTTTGCTTTTTCCATAACCAGTCTTAATCTATACCTAGGATCACCCTCAAATGGAGTACCGTCTGCTTTATAAACATCGCATATAAATCTGCCGCTTTTTTTACCATCCATTGTCCAAGGTAAAATAGCAAAGGTTGAAAGATCTGGTTTTAAATACATGTCAGATTCATCTATTCTTACAAATCCCTCAATAGAAGATCCATCAAACATCATTCCTTTTTCCAAAGCTCTTTCAAGATCGTTAACAGGAATCTCTACATTTTTTAATTGGCCATTAATGTCCGTAAACTGAAGCCTTATAAACCTAATATTCTCTTTCTTTACAATTTCAAAAATCTTTGATTTCTCCATCTTATCCCCCCTTATAAACAATAAATAGCAAAAATTGGAAAAATTCTCCAATTTTGAATTAATTATAACACATTAAATTAAAAAAGTTCTATTATTTTCTTTCCAATTCAGCTAGAATTCTAAGGACTTTTTTAAAATCCTCAGGAAGAGGAGCAACAAAGGTCATTTTTTCTTCAGTGGAAGGATGATAAAAAGATAATTTTAAAGCATGTAACATTTGCCTATTAGCACCATAAATCAAATCTTTTTTGCCTTTTCCGTATAATTCGTCACCCAACAATGGATGCCCTATATACTTCATGTGAACCCTAATCTGATGAGTTCTTCCAGTCTTTGGAAATGCAAAAACTAGAGTAGCATTATCAAACCGTCTTAAAACTCTATAATAAGTCAAAGCATGTTTTCCCCAATCAAGTGGGGCAATTTTCGTCCTTACTGCTGGATTCCTAGCTAGAGAAATTTCAATAGTTCCATAATCTTTTTTTACTACTCCTTGAACTATTGCAGCATAAACCTTTTCAGTAACTCTTTCTTTAAATTGATTTGAAAGACTTTGATGTGCTTTGTCGTTTTTAGCTACCACTATTACGCCGCTTGTATCTTTGTCCAATCTATGAACGATTCCTGGCCTTAATTCTCCGCTGATACCTTGTAAATCTTTACAATGAAATAGTAAAGCGTTTACTAAAGTTCCTGAAGATATAGATGGCGTAGGATGAGTAATTATCCCAGGATCTTTGTTAATGACTATTATATCCTTATCTTCGTAAATAATTTTGATTGGAATATTTTCTGGTAAAATTTCAACTTCTTGAGGTTTTTCAGGAAGATTAATGAATACAAAATCACCAAGTTTTAATTTATAACTTGGCTTTTTTATTTCATTATTAACCTTTATTTCCCCTGTCTTTATTGCTTTCTGAATGAAAGTCCTTGATATCCAACTCGGTGCTTTCTCCCGAACAAACTTGTCCAGTCTCCAACCCGTTTCTCTTGGAGTCACTTGTATCTCCAACATCTCTCCTCCGTAAAATTAAAATTGCAATACCAATTGCTCCAACTAAAATAAAAAAATCAGCTAAATTATAAATAGTTGGCCAATATGGCATAGTAATAAAATCAATAACATAACCAAATCTTATTCTATCCACAAGATTTCCTAAAGCCCCGCCAACTACAAAGCCCAAAAACATATTAGCAGTAAAAGATAATTTTTTAAACATTGGAATCATAGAAATACCTAAAGTTATTGCAAGTGTTAAATACACGACTATCTCCTTTGAACCTGGAAAAAGTCCAAAAGAAATGCCCGTATTAGTTGCATAAGTCAAATAAAAAAAACCAAATATCTTTGTTGGATTAAATCGCCAAAACTCACTTGCAATATATTTAGTTATTTGATCTATTGCAAAAACCAAACTAACCCAAAACAAGAAACCACCTCAATTTCCGACAATATTTTTTGATTTAAAGAAATTTTAATTTATCAGAAGATAGGAAATTCTATTCTAAAAGTTTTTTTCTCACTTTGAAATTCACCTGAGAAAAATATATCATTCCATTTCATTGAAAAAACTGCCATGTTTTCAGTTAGATACAAATAATTATTATCATTTTCTAAAACAAAACCCATTTTTTGTTCAAAAGGAAGAAAATAGATAATATAATTATCCGAATTTATATTCAAACCAATATTAATACTTTCATTTTTTTTATAAAGAATAAAACCTTTTATCACTGCTCCGAAAGTAAATTCTTCAGCAAACTTTTCTAGAAAAATTTTGTTGTTATTCCATTTCAAACTTAAATTATAGAAATTACTAGATACTATCATATCAAATATTTCTGAAGAAAAATACTGATAGTCATTATAAAAACCTACAAAACCCCATTTTATATTCAAACCATAGCTTACGGGATTAACATGTATAGAAAAAGGAATATTTTTGTGACTATACCCAAACTGAGCTAAATATTGTTCTGATTGTAACTCGAATGCTATATACGGATAATTAGGGAAGACAAAAGCAAAACCCTGCTTCCAGGATACGCTTAAGTCGTACCGAAGCAGGGCATTAATCTTCCAAAAATTTACATCTTGTCTTATACTAAAACCATAACTTCCAAAAAAAGGATCTACCCAATAATTTAAAAAACTTGAGAAAGAAAGGCTAGCAACTAAAAGTACTAAAAGAACTACTTTTTTCATTTTATTAATTATCCTTCAAGTTTAGACATTATTTCTTCCATTTCTGCATCATCAATATCAAAATTTGCATAAACCTCTTGAACGTCATCGTTATCTTCAAGAACACTTATTAACTTTAAAACTTTTTCAGCATCTGAACCTGTTACACGAACAGTATTTTTTGGAATAAAAGTTACTTTTGCTTCACCTTCATAACCATTCTCTGCTAGTTTTTTGCTAACTTCAGTCAACATATCTGGAGCTGTAATAACCTGTACTGGATCATCTTCAATAATATCTTCTGCTCCTGCATCAATAGCAATCATAGCAAATTCTTCAAAATCAGCGATTTTTTCTTTAGGTATTTCAATTACTCCCTTTCTATCAAAAAGCCATGCTACTGAACCGCTTTCGGCAAGAGAACCACCATGTTTGCTTAATAAGTGTCTTAATTCTTGCGCTGTTCTATTTTTGTTATCAGTCATAGCATAAATATAAAGCGCTACACCTGCTGGAGCATAAGCTTCATATATAATTTCTTGATAATCTACACCTTCTAACTCCCCTGTACCTTTCTTAATGGATTTCTCGATAGTATCTTTTGGCATATTTGCTGCTCTTGCTCTTTCTAAAACTGCTCTTAATCTTGGGTTAGTTTCTGGATCTCCTCCACCTTCTCTTGCAGCAACTATAATTTCCCTGATTAATTTAGTAAATATCTTTGATCTCTTTGCATCTTGGGCAGCTTTACGGTGTTTAATATTTGCCCATTTGTTATGACCAGACATTTTTTTACCTCCTTTAAAAATAACTTTACTCTTTGATTATATCATAATTATTTTCTATCTTCCGGTCTTATTACTTTATCTATTAACCCATATTCAAGAGCTTCCTCTGCTGTCATGAAAAAGTCTCTATCCGTATCTTTTTCAATTTTTTCAATAGGTTGGCCTGTATGATAACTTAAAATTTCATTTATTTTGTTTTTTATTCTCAATAATTCCTTTGCCAAAATTTCAACATCTTTTGCAGGGCCCTCTGCACCACCGAGGGGCTGATGAATCATGATTCTACTATTAGGAAGAGAAAATCTTTTACCTTTAGCTCCTCCAGCTAGTAAAACCGCACCCATTGAAGCCGCTTGACCTATACAGATTGTTGCAACATCACATTTTACATATTGCATTGTATCGTATATTGCTAGTCCGGCACTTACGGATCCACCTGGTGAATTAATATATAATTGAATATCTTTATCCGGATCTTCGGCCTCTAAAAATAACAATTGAGCTACTACTAAATTTGCCACGTAATCATCGATTGCACTACCTAAAAATATAATTCTATCTTTAAGTAACCTTGAATATATATCATATGCTCTTTCGTATCTTCCAGTATTTTCTACAACTATTGGTACAACTTGGTTAAGTTCATCCCTCTTTTCCTTCTTCATTTTCTTCACTTTCTTCACCTTCTTTATTTCCATTAATATCCACTATCTCTTTTTCTACAAATTCTGAAATTTTATCCAAAACTTTATCTACAAAAATCATTTCTTCAACTTCAGAACGAACTTCTGGTTTCTCTTTTACCAGAACTTTTGCTCTTTCAACACTAATTCCCCAATATGGTGCGAGTAGTTCTGCATATTCTTCTAGTTCTTGTTCTGATATTTTTCTCTCAATGTTATTTTCTTTTGCTATTTTCTCAATAGCAGTTTCTTTCTTTAACTCATTGATGTAATATTCTTTGAGTGATTCTATTGCTTTTTCTTTTGATTCATATTTTTTTACAAAATCTTCATATTTATTTTCTTCTTTCATATTTGCTATAATTAATCTTACTGCATAATCTACTGTTTTCTCAGAAATAAATAAATCAGTTGCTTGAGGAAGAACTGAGAGAATTTGTTCTCTTATAGAACTTTTAATCTCTTTTTCATAAATTTTTTCGCCTTCATCTTTGAATTTATTCTTTAATTCTTCAACTGTTTCTAAATGTAGTTCTGCTAAAGTTGTTTTAACAAAATCATCGGTTATTTCAGGTAAATTTCGCTTATAGACCTCTAAAATTTCTATTCTATAGTGATAACTTGGTGTATTATTTTCAGATCCTTGATTTTCAAAATTCCTATCAAATTCTACTACTTCACCTTTTTTATGTCCAATCAAATTTTTAACAATTGGTCTTTCGTCATCTTCATAAAGAACGAATTCATCTTCGTTACCGTCTAACAAAACTTTCTGGTTTTCATTGTGTATAACTGTTACTTTTACTCTTACTAAATCATTATATTCTGCTGAACCATCTTTGGGTTCTAAGACAGCATGTTCTTCTTGAAGAGACTTTAATCTTAAATCAATATAATTATCTAATACTTGTTCTTTATTTGCTACTCTAACTTTTATTTTACTAAAATCAACATTTGCAACTGGTTTTTTATGTAAATTAACGGTAATTTTTGCTTCATCACTTGAAATCTCTTTCTTTACAATTTCAGGAATCAATAATAAATTTGGTTCATTCTTTATTGAATCATATATCATATCGACAAGTTTCTCATAAACAAATACATTGTAAAAATCTTTTCCAAATCTCATCTTAAAAACAGAAAGAGGAACTTTGCCTTTTCTAAATCCCTCAACTGTATATTTTCTATTTAATTCATTTGCTAATCTTTTTTCTGCTATTTCAATCTCTTTTCTGTCAAATATAAACTCTTTTGTGACTATATTTTTTTCTACCCCTATTTCTTTAATTTCCATGCTGCACCTCCTCAAAAGAGTAAAAAAGGGGGAAATCCCCCAAGTATTTACTCTTCAACAAGTTTAATTAGGGACATTTCTGCTCCATCGCCTCTTCTTTGACCTACTTTATAAATTGCTGTGTATCCTCCTGGGCGTTCTAAGTATTTTGGAGCAATTTCATCTACTAATTTGTTTACTAATCTTCTATCTCCAATTGCTTTAAATATTTCTCTTCTTAGGGAAACATTTCTTTCCTTTGATTCTGTCTTCTTTGCTTTGATAGCTTTTGTCATCAATTTTTCAAAGAAAATTTGAACAGCTTTTGCTTTTGGTGTTGTAGTTATAATACTTCCGTGTTCAATTATTTCTCTAGATAAATTCCGAAGTGTTGCTCTTCTATGGCTTCCATATCTTCCTATTCTGTGTCTCTTAACTCGATGTCTCATTTAGTTGTCCCCCTTTCCAAATGTGAGTCCAAATTTTTCCATCAACTTTTGTTTTACTTCATCAAGGGACTTTTGCCCAAAGTTCTTAATTTTTAAGAGTTCGTCTTCTCCTCTGCTTAATAAATCTCCAATTGTTTCAATTTTATCCCTTTTCAAGCAATTCAATGCTCTCATGGATAAATCAAGTTCATCGATTTTTTTACTTAAAATGTCATCTTCTTCCTTTGTTTCCTCAACATATTCAGTAGTTGTCTCTATAGATATTGGACCTTCTTCAATGTCAACAAAGCTTTCTTCTATGATTTTGAAATGGTCATTAATAATTTTCACTGCTTGTTTCATAGCTTCTATTGGTTTTATATTTTTCTTTGTCCAAACCTCTAAAATCAACTTATCGTAGTCTGTTTTTTTACCTACACGAACATTTTCGGATTTCCAATTCACCTTCAAAACTGGATTGTAAACACCATCTAAAACTATCCATCCAATTTCTGGTCTTTCAACTCTTTCTGCAGCAGGGACAAAACCTTTTCCAATAGTAGCAAATATTTCTATTTCTACGTCAGCATCTTCATTTAATGTTGCAATATGAAGATTTGGATTTGTAACTGTTACACCTGCTGGAACTTCAATATCACCTGCTTTTATTTCTCCTGCACCCTTATGTTGAATCTTTAACTTTACTGGTTCTTCAACATAGCTTTCCATTCTTAATTGAACTTTTTTTAGGTTTAATAAAATTTCAATAATATCTTCTTTCACACCATCTACTGTGTCAAATTCATGGAATTTTTCTGGTCTTACAAATCTAACATCAGTAATTGCTAAAGATGGTATAGAAGAAAGAAGTACTCTTCTCAAAGTGTTTCCAATAGTAATAGCATATCCCTTTTCAAGTGGAGATAAAACAAACCGAGCATAATAATAATCTTCAGCTTCAGTGTGTTCCTCCATTTTAAGTTTTCTAGGCATAACAAATTCCATAATTCATCACCTCGAGTACAATTCAATGATTGCTTGTACATCAACTGGAAGATCAATAACTTCTTCTAATTTTGGATGTCTTTCATATACACCTTTAAAGTTGTCATAATCAACAGAAACCCATGGCATTCTATTTTTATCTTTATTTATTTCTATTGCGTTTTTAATTGGTTCAATACTTCTACTCTTTTCTTTAACTTCAATAACATCTCCGGGTCTTACTTTGTAAGAAGGAATTGATACTTTCTTTCCATTTACTAAAAAGTGTCCATGAGTAACAAGTTGTCTAGCTGTAGTTCTATTAACTGCAAATCCTAATCTATACACAACGTTATCGAGTCTTCTCTCAACTTGAAGTACCAAATTTTCACGAGTATCTCCAGATTGTTTTGATGCTTTTTCATAATATCTTCTAAATTGACTTTCAAGAACTCCATAAATTCTTTTCATTGTTTGTTTTGCTCTTAATTGTATACCATATTGTGTTAATTTTTTTCTGTAGGTACAACTTCATTCCTTCGCGTCTGCAAAGTTTACATTGTGGACCTGTATATCTAGCCATTTATTTCCCTCCCTTAAACTCTTTTCTTCTTTGGCCTACAGCCATTAAATGGAATTGGTGTTACGTCTTTAATTGTTCCAATTTCTAATCCGGCAGCTTGGAATGTTCTAATTGCTGCTTCTCTTCCAGAACCTGGGCCCTTTACCAAAATATCAACTTTCTTTATTCCAAGCTTTACTGCTTCTTTAGCAACTTGGTCTGCAGCAAGTTGTGCAGCATATGGTGTTCCTTTTCTAGTTCCTTCAAATCCGGCTGTTCCTCCGCTTCCCCAGATAATTACTTTGCCGTCTGGATCAGTCAAAGTAACTATAGTGTTGTTATATGTAGATTTTATATGAACAACACCATGGTCAACGGCAATTTTTCTTTTTCTCTTTGAAGAAGCTCTTCTAGTGGTTTTTTTAGCCATTTATTTCCCTCCTTATTTTTTCTTCTTAATTCTGCTTGGCCTTGGACCTTTTCTTGTTCTTGCATTAGATTTAGTTTTTTGGCCTCTTACTGGCAATCCCAATTTATGTCTTAAACCCCTATAAGAACCGATATCAATTAATCTTTTTATGTTTGACATTACTTCTGATCTTAATTCACCTTCAACTTTAAAATTCTGCTGAATGTAATTAGCAATTTTACTAATTTCTTCATCTTTTAATTCTCTAACTTTTTTGTTTGGATCTATATTTGTAGATTCACAAATTTGTTTTGCTCTTGTTCTACCAATTCCGTATATGTATGTAAGAGCTATTTCTACCTTTTTATCATTAGGAATTTCTACACCTACGATACGAGCCATCTATCTCCCTCCTCAACCTTGCTTCTGATTATGCTTTGGATTTACCTTACAAATAACATAAACTCTTCCTTTTCTTCTAATTATCTTGCAGTGCTCGCATCTTTTCTTTACCGAAGACTGTACCTTCATGTATTACACTCTCCTTTCCCTCTATACCTTTTTTCTATATACTATTCTTCCCTTTGTTAAATCATAAATCGTTAGTTCGACAATAACTTTGTCTCCAGGAACAAGTCTAATAAAATTTTTTCTCATCTTACCACTAATGTGTGCGAGGATCTTATGTCCATTTTCAAGTTCTACTCTAAACATTGCATTAGGAAGAGCTTCAATAATAGTTCCTTCCATTTTAATAATGTCATCCTTAGTCGACAAATTTATCACCCCTCAGGGTTAATACTTCGGCTCCATCTTTTTTAACTAATACTGTATGTTCAAAATGTGCTGCTCTTTTTCCGTCTACAGTGACCACTGTCCAACCATCATCCAAAATTTTCACGTGCCAGCCGCCTTCAGTTACCATAGGTTCTATAGCAAGCGTCATACCTGCTTTTAAAATTATTCCCGTACCTTTTTTACCATAATTTGGAATTTGAGGATCTTCATGAAGTTTTTTTCCAACACCGTGTCCTACAAAATCTCTAACTACTCCAAATCCATTGTCTTCAACAAATTTCTGAATTGCATATGAAATATCACCTAATCTTATTCCTTCTTTAACGTTTTTAATTGCTATTTCTAAAGCTTTTTTTGTAACTTCAACTAATTTTTTTCCTGTTTCATCTGTTTCGCCTACAATATAAGTATATGCTCCATCACCATAATAACCATCATAAATTGCTCCGACATCTAATGAAACTATATCGCCTTTTTTTAAAGCCTTGCTTTTTAACGGAAACCCATGAATAACTTCATCGTTAATAGATACGGTTGTGATATACGGATATCCATTATAATCTTTAAAAGCTGGTTTGCATTTAAGTTCTTTTAAAATTTTTTCTGCCATTACTTCAAAATCCCAAGCAGTGGCCCCTTCTACAGCTAATTTTTTTCCTTCATCTAAAATTGTTGCCACAGCTTTTGAAGCAATTTTAATCTTTTCTATTTCTTGAGGAGCTTTAATATATACCATTACTTCACCTTCTGATTATATTTAATACTTCTTTTATTACCGAATCAACACCTGATGCTCCATCAATTGTAAAAAGTTTGTTTTGTTTTTGATAATATTCTATTACAGGGTAAGTGTTTTCCATATATACTTTATATCTTTTTCTTACTACTTCTTCTTTATCATCTTCTCTTTGATAAAGTTCTCCACCGCAAACATCACATTTTCCATCAACTTTTGGAGGCATCGTCAATAGATTGTATATCTTTCCACAATTTTTACAAATTCTCCTATTTGTTATTCTTTGAACTACAAGATCTTCGCTAACTTCAAAATAGAAAGCATATCTCAATTCTTTTCCTAAAGACCTCAAAATTTCATCTAAAGCTTTTGCTTGATCCACAGTTCTTGGAAAACCATCTAAAATAAAACCATTTTTGCAATCTTCTTTTGACAACCTTTCCTTAACAATAGAAATTGTTAAATCATCAGGAACTAAATCTCCTCTTTTTAATATTTCTTCTACTTTCTTTCCAAGTTCAGAACCTGAAGTAACTGCTTCTCTAAACATATCTCCAGTTGATATGTGTGGAATATTTAGTATTTTGACTAATTCTTTTGCATAAGTACCTTTACCAGCTCCTGGAGGCCCCAAAAAGACCATTTCAAAACTCATAAAATCATCTCCTTCCAGGAAGCTTTCCTTTTTTAACAAATCCTTCGTAATTTCTCATAATTAAGTGAGCTTCCATTTGTTGGGCAACATCTAAAGCAACACCAACAGCAATCAATGCACTTGTACCACCTAGCCAAATATTGACTCCTACAACACCTTGAATTAAGTAAGGAAGTAAGGCAATTATTACCAAGAATAGTGCACCCACAAATGTTATTCTATTAAGCACTCTTGTAATGTATTGTTCAGTTGGTTTTCCGGGTCTAATTCCTGGTATATAACCACCATAACTCTTTATATTATCTGCTATATCTTTTGGATCAAATACAACAATACTATAGAAATAGGTAAAGAAGAATATTAGAACAGCATATATTGTAATGATCACAGGGCTTGTCATAGAGAACAATGATTTAACTGTTTCAGAATTTGTAAATTGCGCAATACCTACAGGAATTGAAACAATTGCCCATGCAAATATAATAGGTATAACACCACTATGATTAACTTTTATTGGAATATGGGTAGATGTTCCACCGTAAACTCTTCTTCCAACCATTCTTGAAGCATATTGAACCATTATTCTTCTTTCTGCCTGTTGAACATAAATGATTCCAACAACCATAAGAATCATAATACCAAGGAGGAAAATCCATTCAAAAATATTAAGTCCACCTAAAACTGCTTGCCTAAAGTAAGAAGGATATCTTGAAACAATTCCAGCAAAAATCAATATACTAATACCATTTCCTATACCTTTTTCTGTAATCCTATCACCTATCCAGAGCAAGAACATGGTACCAGCTATAAGTGAAATAGTTGCTACAAAAGTAAATGTCCAAAGTGGAACAACCAATATATTTTGAAATCCTCTTCCAAGTCCAAAGGAAATAACAAATGCTTGGATTGTACCTAAAATTACAGTAAGATTTCTCGTTAATCTTTGGAATTTTTTCCTTCCCTCTTCTCCCTCTTTTAACATTTCTTTTAACGAAGGAATAACAGAAGAAAGAAGCTGTAAAATAATTGATGCATTAATGTATGGAGTAACACTCATCGAAAATATTGAAAAACTTCTAAAAGCTCCTCCAGTAAATACATCATAAAAACTTAATAGACCACCGGCAGTCCCACTCCCTAATTGAGTAAAAGCTGCCCCCCAGGCTTTTAAATCTATTCCAGGAACAGGAATGTAAATACCAAGTCTGAAAACTATAAGCATTAGAAGTGTAAATACTATTCTGTCTCTGAGTTCGGGTATTTTAAAAGCATTCTTTAAAGCTTTCCACATCTTTATATCACCTCAGCTTTTCCGCCAACGGCTTCTATTTTCCTCCTGGCACTTGAACTAAAGGCATGAGCAACCACTGTAAGTGGTTTTGTTATTTCTCCATTTCCAAGGATTTTTACTCCATCGTTAATTTTTTTAATTACACCAAGTTCCAAAAGTTTTTCTGGGGTTACTTCATCACCAGAGTTAAATAATTTTTCAAGTTGCTCTACATTTACTACTGTATATACTTTTTTATTGAAATTTTTAAATCCAAATTTCGGAAGTCTTCTGTGAAGAGGTGTTTGACCACCTTCAAACCATGGACTTACTTTTCCAGCTCCTCTTGATTTTTGACCCTTATGTCCTTTTCCGGAAGTTTTTCCTTTTCCTGAACCTATTCCTCTTCCAACTCTAGTTCTCTTCTTCATGGAACCTGGTGTGGGTCTAAGCTCATCTAATCTCATAGTATATTACCTCCTTATTCCTCTATTTCCTCAACTTTTACGAGGTGTTGTACTTTTCTAATCATACCCCTAATCTGTGGAACATCATCTTTTACTACAGATGCATTAAGCTTTTTTAAACCTAATCTTTTGACTGTATCTTTCTGGTCGTATTTATAACCTATTGGGCTTTTTATAAGAGTTATTCTTAATTTTTTCATTTACTTAACCCTCCTTTTTTACACCATTTATAACTTCTTGGGGAGTAATATCTCTAAGTTCGGCAACTTTTTCCAATGATAGGAGGCCTTTTAATCCATTTACTGTTGCTTGTGCCAAAGCTACTGGATTTGTTGATCCACTGGTTTTTGTTAATATGTTATGAATACCTGCAAGTTCTACAACTGCACGAACTGTACCATTGGAAATAATACCTGTACCTGGAGCTGCTGGTTTAAGTAACACTTTTGCAGCATCTTGTCTTCCAACTATTTCATGAGGAATTGTACCATTATATATTGGAACAACAAAAACATTTCTTCTAGCAGCAGAAAGGGCCTTTCTAATAGCATCTGGTACTTCTCTAGCTTTTCCTATTCCAACTCCTACTTTACCGTTTCTGTTTCCTACAACAGCTAGAACTCTGAAAGAAAGATTTTTACCACCTTTTGTAACTTTTGTTGTTCTTCTTATTTCAACTATTCTTTCTTCAAATTCTTCGCCTGTATTTTTAATTTTCTGTGCGATGTCAGCCATTCATTGCACCTCCCTTAAAATTCCAAACCGGCTTCTCTAGCACCATCGGCAAGTTCTTTAATTCTTCCGTGATATCTATAACCGCCTCTATCAAAAACCACTTTTTTTATGCCTTTTTCTACAGCTCTTTTTCCAATTAATTTTCCAACTTCTCGTGCTGCTTCTTTATTCCATGTTTTTTTCAAAACATCTCTTAATTCTTTATCAAGAGTAGAAGCCGCAACAAGTGTATGACCTTTATCATCATCAATTATTTGAGCATATATGTGTTTTTCGCTTTTATATACACTAAGTCTTGGTCTATCTGCAGTTCCATATATTTTCTTTCTAATACTTAGGTGTCTCTTTTTCCTTCTCCAATTCCTATTTTCTTTCTTTATCATCTCAGTTGTACCCCCTTTATGCTTTCTTTCCTTCCTTCATTCTTACGACTTCACCAACGTATCTGATACCTTTTCCTGAGTAAACATTTGGTTTTCTCCACTTTCTAATATCAGCGGCTACTTGGCCCACTCTTTGTTTATCAATGCCACTAACTATTATTCTATTTGGACTTGGTACTTCAACAGTTACATCAGAAGGAATTTCCATTTCTACTGGATGGGCATATCCTAAATTCATAACTAATTTGTTTCCTTGTAATTGTGCTCTGTAACCTATTCCAACAATTTCTAATTCCTTTTTGAATCCTTGTGTTACACCAATTACCATGTTATTAAATAATCTCCAATATGTACCTGTAAACATTTTCATTTTTTTGAGCTCTGATTTTCTTTTCATAATTTCAACATTTGGCTTTACATTCATTTCATTACCGTTAATTTCAACTTTAACATAAGGAAGAAATTCTTGCTGCAATTCTCCCTTTGGTCCTTTTACTTTTAAAACATTTCCTTCAATTTTTACTTCAACACCATTGGGAATTACAATAGGTTTATTTGCAATACGGGACATTAAGCACACCTCCTTACCAGATGTAGGCGATTACTTCTCCGCCAACTCCAAGTTCTTTTGCTTTTTTGTCTGTCATAACTCCTTTTGAAGTAGATAATATTGCAATTCCGAGTCCATTTCTAACTTTCGGTAAATTATCTTTACCTACATAAATTCTTCTTCCAGGTTTTGAGACTCTAACAATACCATGAATAACTCTTTCTCTGTTTCTTCTTGTACCTTTATATTTCATCTGAATTCTTAATATACCTTGTTTTCCATCTTCAATATATGTATAACCTTTAATAAAACCTTCATTTTTTAGAATTTCTGCAATTTCCTTTTTTAAATTTGAAGCTGGAATGTCTACTTGTTCTTTGAATGCAACGTTTGCATTTCTAATTCGAGTGAGCATGTCAGCTATTGGATCGCTCCACATTGTATTCCCCTCCTTTTACCATGTTGCCTTCCTAACACCCGGGAGTTTTCCCTCGTTGGCCATTTTTCTAAAACAGACTCTACAAATACCAAATTCTCTGTAAACAGAGTGTGCTCTTCCACAAATCTTACATCTTGTATATTCTCTTGTTTTAAATTTTTTAGGCTTTTTCCATCTTTCAACAAGGCCTTTTCTTGCCATATCGTAACCTCCTTATTGTCTTTTAAAAGGAAAACCAAATAATTCTAATAATTTTCTGGCTTCTTCATCAGTTTTAGCAGTTGTAACAATAACAATGTCCATTCCTTGAACTCTCTTAACTTGATCTGGAGAAATTTCTGGGAAAACCAATTGTTCAGTTAAACCAAATGAGTAGTTTCCCCTTCCATCAAAACCATTTGGATTTAAACCTCTAAAGTCTCTAACTTTTGGTAAGACAAGGTTAATGAGTTTGTACAAAAAGTTGTACATGTTTAATCCTCTTAAAGTGACTTTTAAACCTATAGGCATACCTTTTCTAATCTTAAAATTAGAAATACTTTTCTTTGCCTTTGTGACTACTGGTTTTTGCCCTGCAATTAATGCTAATTCCTTAGCGTGAATGTCTATAACATCTTTGTTCCTGGATCCTTCTCCAATTCCCATATTAATAACTATTTTTTCAATTCTGGGAACCTGATGAACATTTTTATATCCAAACTCTTTAATCATTGCAGGTACAATTTCATTTCTGTACTTTTCTTTCAATGGTATGTACTGCATGCTCTATTCCTCCTTACTTGTCTATGACTTCTCCGCATTTCTTACAATACCTAACTTTACTACCGTCTTCAAGAAATTTAAAACCGACTCTAGTGGGCTTACCACAGCTTGGACACACAAGAGCTACCTTGCTAACGTAAATTGGGGATTCTTTTTCAATAATTCCACCTTGTCTCATTTGTGCATTGGGTCTTTGATGTCTCTTTACTACATTTACACCTCTAACAATTACTTTATCTTCTTTAGGAATAACTGTTATTACTTCTCCGGTTTTTCCCTTATCTTTTCCCGAAATAACTTGTACTGTGTCACCTTTTTTTATTTTTCTTGCCACTGACATCACCCCTTAAAATACTTCTGGCGCTAAGGAGACAATTTTCATAAAACCTTTTTCCCTAAGTTCTTTAGCAACTGGTCCAAAAACACGTGTCCCCTTAGGCTCGTTAAATTTATCTAGTACAACTGCAGCATTATCATCAAAACGAATATAAGTACCATCTGGTCTTCTAATTTCTTTCTTTGTTCTAACAATAACAGCTTTAACAACGTCACCTTTTTTAAGATCTCCATTAGGTACTGCATCTCTTACACTGCATACAACAATATCTCCAATTGTTCCCCATTTTCTTCTAGAACCACCTAAAACTCTTATTACTCTTAACTGTTTTGCTCCAGAATTATCTGCAACATTGAGGTAGGTCTCATTAATTATCATCTGAACTACCTCCTTCCACATCTGCACTGTCTTCTATAACTTCATCTGCAAAAACAGATCTAGAAACTATTCTCAAAACTCTCCATCTTTTTAATTTGCTTAATGGCCTTGATTCAATAATTTCTACAGTATCACCAATATTACATTCGTTGTTTTCATCATGTGCATAGTATTTCTTTGTCCTTTTTATATATTTCCCCACGGTCGGGTGTTTTACCAATGTATTTACGGCAACTACAACGGTTTTATCCATTTTGTTACTCACAACTTCTCCTACAAGCTTCTTTTTTGGCATGTCAATTACCTCCTTACACCCAATTCTCTTTCCCTGAGAATTGTTTTGATTCGTGCTATATCTTTTCTTGTTTTTGCAATCTGGCTGTAATCGTTCAATTGTCCCAGGGCATTTTGGAACCTAAGGTTCATTAAAGTTCTCTTCTTTTCTTCAAGAAGATTTAATAATTCTTCGTTAGTTAATCCTCTAAGTTCAGCAGCCTTCATACTGCTTCACCACCTATCTCATGTCTTTTTACTATTTTTGTTCTTATTGGAAGTTTTGTAGCAGCATATTCAAGAGCTTCTCTTGCAAGTTCTTCACTAACTCCTCCAATTTCAAATAGTATTTTTCCAGGTTTTACTACGGCTACCCAACCTTCAACGTTTCCTTTACCTTTACCTAGTTTACTCTCTGCCGGGTGTTTTGTGTATGATTTATCAGGAAATACTCTAATCCAAAGTTTTCCGGATTTTTTCAAAGTTCTTGTAATAGCAATTCTACAAGCTTCAATTTGTTGAGCAGTAATCCAATGAGATTCCATTGCCTTTAATCCATATTCTCCAAAGTTAACTAGTGTTCCACCTTTTGCTTTCCCTTTCATTCTTCCACGATGTTGTTTTCTGTATTTAACTCTTTTTGGCATTAACATGTCGTACTACCTCCTTTTGACGTCAGATGTCGGCGTCGCCTTTATAAATCCAAACCTTGATTCCTATAGTACCGTATTTTGTTTCGGCTCTAGCGGTTCCATAATCAATTATGGATCTTATGGTTTGAAGTGGAAGTCTTCCTTTTAAATACCATTCGGTCCTTGCAATTTCAGCACCCGCAAGTCTTCCGGCGACCATTATCTTAATTCCTTTTGCACCTTTTTTCATAGCATTTGAAATTGCTCTCTTCATAACAATTTTGTAGGAAGCACGTTTTTCAATTCTTCCCGCAATATTTTCTGCAACTAATTGTGCATCGGTCTCAGGTGTCTTAATTTCTTCAATATTTATAATAAATCTTCTGTTGAACTTTCTTTCTAGATCTTGTCTTAAATTGGTAATTTCTGCTCCTTTTTTACCTATAATGATTCCAGGTCTTGCACTTTTTATTATTGCAATAACTCTTTCTGAATCTGGTCTTTCAATTACAATTTCGCTTATACCAGCATGATTATATTTCTCTTTGATTATTTTTCTAATTTCCTCATCTTCAAGCAGGTATTCGGCGTAATTTTTCTCGTTAAACCAGGTAGCTTGCCAGTCAGCTGTAAGTCCTAGTCTAAACCCACGTGGATGAACTTTTTGACCCACCTTACCACCTCACCTTTCTATTACTTTTCTTCCTTTGCTGCCTTTTTGGCTTCTTTATCTCTAACTATAACTGTAATATGAGACATTCTTTTTTGGATAATGTCAGCACTTCCTCTACCTCTTGGCCAAAGTCTTTTCATTCTTGGTCCATCATTTACATAGCAAGTATAAACATACAAATTTTCTTCTGATAAATTATAATTATTTACTGCATTTGCTACTGCTGATTTTAACACATTTTTTATGATTCGTGCAGCCTTTTTAGGAGAAAATTCAAGAATTGTAAACGCTTCTGAAACATTTTTACCTTTAATAGAATTTGCAACGCTTCTAGCCTTTCTTGGAGAAATCCTAACAAATCTTGCAACAGCTTTTGCTTCGTATACAGGCATCGTTGCTAATTTCTCTTTTCTTGCGGCATGGAATTTAGAACGTTTCATTCCATTTCTTTTAATAAGAGCTTGCATTGTTTCCACCCTCCTCATTTTTTAACCTGACCCTTGCTTGCTGACTTGTCTGCATGTCCTCCGAATCTTCTAGTGAATGAAAATTCACCTAATCTATGTCCTACCATATTTTCTGTGATATAAACTGGTATATGTTTTATTCCATTATAAACTGCTATAGTGTGTCCAACCATTTCAGGAATAATCATACTAGCTCTACTCCATGTTTTGATAATCTTTTTTTCACCTGATTCATTTAATTGTCTAATTTTCTTTAAAAGTTTGGGATCTACATAAGGTCCCTTTTTGGTGGACCTGCCCATTGTTGCACCTCCCTATTATCCGTTTCTTCTCCTGACTATTAATTTATCTGAAGCTCTTTTACCTCTTCTTGTTTTGTAACCTTTAGCCAATTGTCCCCATGGACTTTGTGGATGGTGTCCTTTTCCTCTACCTTCTCCACCACCATGTGGGTGATCAACTGGATTCATAGCGACACCACGAACATGAGGCTTTCTACCTTTCCATCTTACTCTTCCGGCTTTTCCATCTACTTCGTTCTTATGATCTTCGTTTCCAACTACTCCAACTGTAGCATAACATTTAACAGGAACTTTCCTTAATTCTCCAGAAGGCATTCTTAGAAGGGCGTAATTTCCTTCTTTTGCCATTAATTGACATGAACTTCCAGCTGTTCTTGCAATTTGACCACCTTTACCAGGAATAAATTCAACATTATGAATAATTGTACCTACTGGAATGTTTTCCAATGGCAAAGCATTACCAGGTTTAATTTCTGCATTTGGACCACTTTGAACAACATCTCCAACTTTTAATCCTTGTGGGGCTAAAATATATCTTTTTTCTCCATCTGCATATACTAACAAAGCGATTCTTGCTGTTCTGTTTGGATCATATTCAATAGAAACAACTTTTGCCGGAACATCTATTTTGTCCCTTTTAAAATCAATAATTCTATATCTTCTTTTATGCCCTCCGCCTCTAAATCTAACTGTAATTCTTCCGTAATTGTTTCTTCCACCAGTTTTCTTCAGAGGAACAGTCAATGATTTTTCTGGCTCCCTTTTGGTAATTTCAGAAAAATCTGGAATTATCATTTGTCTTCTTCCAGGGCTAGTTGGTTTAAATCTCTTAAGACCCATCATTATTCACCCCTTTTAGTGTTCTCCTTCAAGTTCTTTGATTGTATAACCTTCTTTGAGTGTAACTACTGCTTTTTTCCATGACCTTGTATATCCTTCTCTTGCCATTGCGCCACGTCTAATATCTCTTTTTGGTTTGGGTTTTACATTAACAACGTTAACTTTTTCAACTTTAACATTAAAAAGCTTTTCAATTGCTTCCTTTATTTGAAGTTTGTTGGCATCTTTTGCAACTTCAAAAACATATTTTCTATCTTCTCTAGCATAATATGCTTTTTCACTAACAATTGGTCTAATAACAATATCAGCATAGTTTTTCATTACCCGAGCACCTCCTCGATCTTCTGGACGGTACCCTGGACAAGCACTAATTTATCATGATTTAAAATATCATATACATTTAAACCATCAATTGTAACTTTTTCGGTTCCAGGATTATCTGCAATAATAACTTTTACCCCTGGGATATTTCGTCCAGAAATTTTTACATTTTCATATTCTTCAACTTTTTTAGGAAGCACAAAAAGGACTTTACTTTCTTCAAGTCCAAGATTTTTAATTACATCTTTTAATGCTTTTGTCTTGGCTTTTTCAAGCTTAAGATCATCAACTACAATTAAATTTCCTTCTTTTAATCTCAATGAAAGAGCAGATTTAAGAGCAAGTTTTTTCATCTTTTTATTCATTCTCTTGAAATAAACTTTTGGTTTTGGTCCGTGTGCAACCCCACCGTGTCTCCAATGCGGTGATCTTATTGAACCTTGTCTTGCTCTACCAGTGTGTTTTTGTGGCCAAGGTTTTCTTCCGCCGCCTGCCACTTCTCCACGTGTTTTTGTAGAAGCTGTACCAGATCTTGAATTTGTAAGTTGCATATCAATATATCGCCACATAAGATCAAAATTTGGCTCAACTGCAAAAACTTCGTCTTTTAATTCTATTGTTCCGACTTTCTCACCTTTGGCATTCAATAAATCTAAAATAGCCATTTCTCAAAGCCTCCTTTTCTACATTTTCGAGGCTTGCTCTTATCCTCTTTTTGATGTTCTAATGAGGACAAGGCCGCCCCTCGCTCCAGGAACTCCGCCTTTAACTGCTATTAGGTTATTATCTACATCAATTTTAACAATTTCTGAGTTTAAAATTGTTACGCGCTCGTTACCATATTGTCCCGGCATCTTTTTCCCTTTGAAAATTCTTGCAGGTTCAGTGTGTTGACCAACAGAACCAAGTTCTCTATGAAACTTTGCACCATGTGACTTTGGTCCGCCTCTAAAACCCCATCTTTTCATTGCTCCTGCAAATCCTCTTCCTTTTGACCAACCGGTTATATCTACCTTGTCTCCTTCTTCAAATATATCAACTTTTATTTCTTGACCAATTTCAAAGTTTTCAACATTGTCTACTCTGAACTCTTTCAATATTTTTAATGGTTTTACTCCTGCTTTTTTGAATACACCTTCCATTGGTTTATTAATTTTTCTAGCTTCTTCGAAACCTAATTGGACAGCATTGTATCCATCTGTTTCAACAGTTTTTTTCTGTACCACATAACATGGACCAGCTTTTATTACCGTTACGGGGATGGCTTTATCATCCTTAAATACTCGAGTCATTCCTATCTTTCTTCCTATTATCATCTTCATCTTAAGCACCTCCAAGTTCGAATCACAGGTTGATTTCAACGTCAACTCCAGCTGGAAGGTTTATTTTCATAAGTGCGTCAATAGTCTTAGGTGTTGGCTCAACAATATCTATCAATCTTTTGTGGACTCTTTTTTCAAATTGTTCTCTAGAGTCTTTATGTTTTAATGGTGATCTCAAAACAACATAAAGGGTCCTTTCTGTTGGTAATGGAATAGGACCTGAAACCTTTGCGTTGGTTTCTTTAACAACATCAACTATTTTTTTAGCAGATTCATCTAGCAACTTATGATCATATGCTTTCAGCCTTATTCTTATCTTTTGTCCTGGCATTTTGTTCCCTCCCTTTTTATTTCAGGAAGAAGGGGGGTGTTCCCCCCTCTCAAGTCTATTACTCAATAATTGCTGTAACTACTCCCGCACCTACTGTTCTTCCACCTTCACGAATTGCGAATCTCATTCCTTCTTCAATAGCTACAGGGTAGATAAGCTTGATTGTCATTTCAACATTGTCGCCTGGCATAACCATTTCGACTCCTGGTGGGAAGTCTATAAGTTCACCAGTAACATCTGCGGTTCTAATAAAGAATTGTGGTTTGTATCCTTTTTGGAATGGAGTGTGTCTTCCTCCTTCTTCTTTCTTCAATACATAAACTTGTGCTTTGAATGTTGTATGAGGAGTAATTGAGCCTGGTTTCGCTAATACTTGTCCTCTTTCTACTTCATCTTTATCGACACCTCTTAACAAACATCCAACATTGTCACCAGCAATACCTTCATCAAGGATTTTTCTGAACATTTCAACACTTGTAACAACTGTTTTCTTAATATCATAGCTCATTCCAATGATTTCAACTTCGTCACCTGGTCTGATAACTCCACGTTCAATTCTTCCAGTAACAACTGTTCCTCTACCTGTGATAGAGAATACGTCTTCAACTGGCATTAAGAATGGCTTGTCAACTTCTCTTTGTGGTTCTGGGAAGTATGAATCCATTGCATCAAGAAGTTCTTTAATTGAGTTGTATGCTGGATCGTTAGGATCATTTGGACCTTCAACTGCTTTAAGCGCAGAACCTCTGATTACTGGTAATTCATCGCCTGGAAATTCGTATTTGCTGAGAAGGTCTCTTACTTCCATTTCTACAAGATCAATAAGTTCTTCATCGTCAACCATATCTGTTTTGTTGATGTAAACAATCATAGCAGGAACATTAACCTGTCTTGCAAGAAGAACGTGTTCTCTTGTTTGAGGCATTGGACCATCTGTAGCAGCAACAACAAGGATAGCACCGTCCATTTGAGCTGCACCTGTAATCATGTTTTTAATATAGTCAGCGTGTCCTGGACAGTCAATGTGTGCATAGTGTCTTTTCTCTGTTTCATATTCAATATGTGCAATGTTAATAGTAATACCTCTTTGTTTTTCTTCTGGTGCCTTATCAATTTGTTCGTATGGTGTATAATCTGCTCTTCCAAAGAATGATAAGTACTTTGTAATAGCTGCTGTAAGAGTTGTTTTTCCGTGGTCAATGTGACCGATAGTACCTACATTAAGGTGAGGCTTACTTCTCACAAACTTTTCTTTTGCCATAATTCACCCTCCTTTAAATTTCGTGGTTATTTTTTCAAAATTTTCTCCGCAATTTTTTCAGGAACTTTATCATAATGTGAAAGAACCATTGTATAAGTTGCTCTTCCTTGTGACAAAGACCTTAAATCTGTCGCATATCCAAACATTTCAGAAAGTGGAACAAGAGCTTTTATTATTCTCAAATGTCCTCTTGTTTCAAGTGATTCGATATGCGCTCTTCTAGAATTTAAATCCGCTATAATATTACCCATATATTCCTCTGGCGTTGTTATTTCAACCTTCATTATAGGTTCAAGTAATACTGGTTTTGCGTGTTTCACAGCTTCTTTGAAAGCCATACTTGCTGCTATTTTGAAAGCCATCTCTGATGAGTCTACTTCGTGATAGGAACCATCCAAAAGAATTGCTTTTATACCAACCATTGGATATCCAGCAATATATCCGCTTTGTGCTGCTTCTTTGACACCTTCTTCGATAGCAGGTATATATTCTTTTGGAATAACCCCACCAACTGTTCTATCTTCAAATTCAAATGTTTTTGTAAGTTCAAGCGGTTCAAACCTCATTTTTACATGCCCGTATTGACCTCGTCCTCCACTTTGTCTAATATATTTTCCTTCAGCTTCTGCAGGAACTTGGATAGTTTCTCTATAAGCAACTTGAGGCTTCCCTACTCTTACTTTTGTGTTAAATTCTCTCTTTAACCTATCTACAATAATTTCTAAATGTAGTTCTCCCATTCCAGAAATTATAGTTTCTCCTGTTTCATGGTCTACATAAGCCCTAAATGAAGGATCTTCATCGCTTAAAAGTGTTAAAGCCCTTGATAATTTGTCCTGATCATTTTTCGTTTCAGGCTCAACCGCTATAGATATAACGGGTTCAGGGAATTCCATCTTTTCAAGAATAACCGGTCTTTTTTCATCACAAAGTGTATCTCCAGTTTTAGTATCTTTTAAACCAATAGCAGCAACTATATCTCCAGCTCTAACATATTCAACATCTTCTCTTTTATCAGCATGCATGAAAATTAATCTTGCTACTCTTTCCTTTCTACCTTTTGTTGAATTGTATACATAGCTTCCTTTTTCAAGCCTTCCACTATAGACCCTAAAGAATGTTAATTTTCCAACATATGGATCAGCTTGAATTTTAAAAGCAAGAGCTGTAAATGGTTCTTTTTCATCAGGTTTAATTTCTATAACATTTCCGTTTTTATCCCAACCTTTCACAGGTGGCATATCAAGAGGCGAAGGTAAATAATCTAAAACCGCATCTAAAAGAGGTTGAATACCTCTATTCATTTTTGCAGATCCACAAAGTACAGGTGTTGCTCTGTTTTCTATAGTTGCTTTTCTCAAAGCTTTTTTCAATAAATCTTGAGATATTTCTTCGCCTTCTAAATAAAGCATCATTACTTCATCATCTACTTCGGCAATTTTTTCAAGCATTTCTTCTCTCATTTCTTCTGCTCTTGCTAAATATTTTTCAGGTATATCTTCATATACCATTTCTGTTCCTTCTTCATTTAACCATCTTATAGCTTTCATTTGAATTAGATCAATCACACCTTCAAAAGTATCTTCGGCTCCCATAGGCATTTGGACTGGGATAGGATTTGCTCCCAATCTTTCTATCATTGATTTTACTGACATATCAAAATCTGCGCCGATCTTATCCATTTTGTTCATAAAAGCTATCCTTGGAACATTATACTTATCGGCTTGTCTCCAAACAGTTTCAGATTGAGGCTCAACACCTGCTGCGGCGTCAAATACTGCAATTGCTCCATCTAAAACCCTCAAAGCACGCTCAACTTCAATAGTGAAGTCAACGTGACCTGGAGTATCAATAATGTTAATTCTATGGTTCTTCCACATACATGTAGTTGCAGCAGAAACAATAGTAATGCCACGTTCTTTTTCTTGAATCATCCAGTCCATCGTGGCAGTACCGTCATCAACACTACCAAGGATATGCTTTCTACCGGTATAATACAAAATCCTCTCGGTAGTTGTCGTTTTACCTGCATCTATATGAGCCATTATTCCTATGTTTCTAAGCTTATTCAGGTCAACATATACTGCGCTAATTTCTTTCATACTTTCCTCCCATTAACATAATTACCATTTGAAGTGTGCAAATGCTCTGTTTGCTTCTGCCATTCTGTGTACGTCTTCTTTCTTCTTAATAGCTGTACCGGTATTATTAAAAGCATTAACTAATTCTTCTCCTAGTTTTTCTGCCATTGGTTTTCCTTTTCTAGCTCTTGCGGCTTCAACTATCCACCTTAAAGCCAAAGACGTTTTCCTTGGTTCTTGTACTTCAATTGGAACCTGATAAGTTGCACCGCCAACCCTTCTTGGCCTTACTTCAACTAATGGTCTTACATTATCTACTGCTTGATGTAATGCTTCTAAAGGTTCTTTTTTTGTTTTTTCAGCTAAAATTTCCATTGCTTTATATACAATTTTTTGTGCTATTGATTTCTTTCCATCCCACATAACCCTATTGATCAATTTAGAAACCAAAATATCATTGTAAATTGGATCGGGTGGGACTTTTCTAATTTCCGCTCTTCTTCTTCTCATGTATTTTTCCCTCCCAAATTATTTCTTTGGTCTCTTTGTACCATATTTACTTCTGGATTGTCTTCTGTTTTCGACACCAGCGGCATCTAAAGCTCCACGAATTATTTTATACCTGATACCTGGCAAGTCTTTAACCCTTCCGCCTCTTACCAATACAACAGAGTGTTCTTGTAAATTATGACCAATTCCAGGTATATAAGCTGTAACTTCAATTCCATTGCTCAATCTAACCCTAGCTATTTTTCTTAAAGCTGAATTTGGTTTTTTTGGTGTCATTGTAGATACCCTGACACAAACTCCTCTTTTTTGTGGGTGTCCTTGTAAAGCTGGTGATTTTGATTTTTCTTTTATAACTTTTCTACCATGCCTTACCAATTGGTTTATAGTAGGCATCTAAACCCTCCCTTCGAAAACTCTTCACTTTTAAGTCTTTTTCAGCCACGCCGCTTTTGAAATTTATTCCATTAGTTTATTATAAACTCAATAATGTTAACTGTCTTGAAAAATACGTGAACATTTTGTTGCGTCCACGCCGTCGTGCGTTTCGAATTAGTGCGTTAAAAAAGAGGGCTCATGGCCCTCTGGCTGGGGCGGTAGGACTCGAACCTACACTGCTGGAGCCAAAGTCCAGTGTCCTGCCAGTTAGACGACGCCCCAATTTACAGAAATTCAAAGGGGCACATCAGCCCCTTTCTGGTGGGTGCGGCAGGGATTGAACCTGCGGCCTCTTCCGCGTCAAGGAAGCGCTCTCCCACTGAGCTACGCACCCAAACCGTGATTATTTTAACACAACTATTTTTATTGTCAAGAATTTTATCTTCAAGTATTTTTGTTTTAATGTATAATATAAATGATGTTTAAAACTTATTTGAGGTGAATTTATGGTTGTAAATGAAAAAAATTACTATTCTAGACTTGATAAATTTCTAAGGAAGAATTTTCAGAATTTACCATTAAATGCTATATATAAGTTAATAAGAAAAGGAAAAATATTTGTAAACGGAAAAAGGATTAAAAACCCTTCTTATACTCTTGAAATAGGGGATTTAGTAGAAATTAAAGAAAATTTGGAAAATTATAACAGAGATATTAACAACTCAATTAAACCCATTAAGATGGATCTAGAGATCGTTTATGAAGATAAAGATATATTGATAATAAACAAACCTGCTGGTATTCCTCTTCATCCAGGTAAAGGTGTTCATATTGCAACACTAATAGAAGGTTTAATTTATTATGGGCAACAAAATAATTTTAAACCCTACCTGGTACACAGACTCGATAAACACACTTCTGGCATTTTAATAGTCGCCAAAAACTTAGAAAGTTCTAGATTGCTTAGCAATATAATTTCTTCACGAGAAATAGAAAAAGAATATATCACCCTTGTAGTAGGAAAAACAAACAAAAATGGAAAAATTGATCTGCCAATTGACGGAAAAGATTCTTTAACCATTTACAATACCATTGAAACATTTAACACTGATTTGGGATTCTTTTCTCTACTAAGTGTAAATATAAAAACTGGTAGAAAACATCAAATAAGGAGACATTTTTCCTTAATTGGCTATCCTGTAGTGGGAGATGATGTATACGGAAATAAAAAATTAAACAGAGAATTTAAAAGACATTTTGGCCTTAAAAGATATTTTCTCCACTGTAAAAAAATGAGCTTCTCCTTTAATGGCAAAAAAATTGAAGCAATTGCTAATTTACCAGAGGACTTAAAAAATGTTATAAAAAAATTAAAAGAGGGTGTTTAGTTGAAAAGATTGATTTTCTTACTTCTAATTATTAGTCAACTAATTCTATATGGTATAAACATTTATATAAATACTTACGATAATTCTATAATTATAGACAAGGTAATTTATCCCTTTCAAGGAAAGGCAGAAAAATTTAGGGGAAAAATCAAAATGTTATTTGAAGGGATCGACATCCCATCTTCAAATATTCCAAATAATTTACTTGTATTAGAAGACGGACAAACAATAGGAATGCAAGGTACAATAAAAATTTCAGAAGAAGTATTCAAAAAATTATTGGAACTTTATCAAAGTAATCAAATTGAAAATATTATTATCGATTATTACCCTGTAGAAATTTTTCCAAATAAAGTTTCCGTTAAGGACTTTATAAATAAAGATAAATTAATTGAATACTTAAACATTTTCCTAAATAATTATGAGTTGCCAGAAACCAATATTTATTATGGAGATTATGATATCACTCCAGAAAAACCAAAAATAACTTTGACAACTTTTGTTTTTCCTGATTTCGGTTATTATCATACTTCTTTTCACGATAAAGGAAAGGTTTTAATTAAAACTTATATAAATGGAGAGTTATCACCAAATTATGGTTCTCTATCTCCAGGTACTTATACAATTTTTATTTCGGCAATAGATGAAATTGGATTAGAATCAACTTTTACTGCCACAATTTCCGTACCCAAATCAACTATAATAATTAAGAATGAATATTATGAACTTGGAAGTGATTCAAAATATGGAAAAATAGATTTTGTGGGAAATAAAAATTTCTATGAAATTACTCCATATGTAGCAACTATAACAAGCGTAATAGCAAGAGATACTACTAAACCACTTATAGATATTAATTATGAAAACCTTTTTAATGGTTATTCAAAAATTGAAGTAAATGTAAAAGATTATTCTTCTGTTAAAACAGAAATTCTATTAAACAATAAAAAAATTCAGAACGGGATTGTGAAATTGCAAAATGGCAAAAATTTAATACTTGTTTATTCCGAAGATGGTTTTGGAAATTTTTCTTTTTCCTTAAAAAAAGTATATCATTACAAAAATTTACAAAACGGGTTAGTTTTTTACAATGATAAGCTTTGGATAAATATTGGGGGAATTATTGTTAAATCACCTTATTTAAAAGTTTGGATTAACCCCAATCAAAAGAGGTGGATTTATGACACAGAAACAAGTATCATTAAAATTTTCCCATAATCTCATTTTTATAAGTTTGCTTTTGTTTGTTCTTCTGGCCTTTTTCTCCTCTTTTTTAAGATTTCAAAACGATTTAGAAAATATGAAAGTAAAAATTTTATTCCAAGATGATCCTTCGGTGTTTTTTTATACTTCTGAGACTTCTATTCCTCAAGAGGCAAAATACGTAATTTTAAAAGACGCTACTTCAATAAATATAAAAACCCTTGTTGAAAATTTGGGGGCTAGAAAATTTGGAGTTTTAGAGTTTAATGATTCTGAAAATTTAGCAAAAGAAATTGCTAAAACTCTCCCAAATGATCAAATTATAAATGTTCATTATATCAAACTTGCTGAACTTGAAAAATACAACGAAAGAACTCTTTTCAAACGTTTTTGGAGAGCCGTTGTCGAAAGAAGCATTGATTTAATTATTACTCCAAGAAACAATCTCACAGAAAAGGTATATGAAGAATTCGTAAAATTCTTCCAGATTGATGAACCCTCAGCTTATTTACCCAAACATGATTTTCAAAAAATATTTGGTATAATACTCGGTGCTTTTGTTAGTTTTTATTTTCCCTATGCTTTGTTTGCTTTTCCTATTTTCTTTTATTCTTATACTCTTTTCATTTCAACAATTTCAATTTTGGGAACTTTAGTTCTGTTTTTCAAAATTAAAGATCAACTATTAAGGTTTTTTGCTTTTTTTACTCTTGGCATATTTACAAATCTAGCCTTATATGATTTTTATCACTTAAATAATATAGAGGTATACAGAGGTGTTAAAATCTCTATATCTCTTCTTCCAGCTTTATTGCTAATTTTACTAGTATTCCGACATAAATCAGAATTAAAAGGAACGTTAAAATTTTTTATTCCACTATTCTTTATTTTTGGAGTATATTATATATTAAGAAGTGGTAATAATGGTTTTGTGTTATCAATTGAAAAAAATTTTAGAGAATATATTGAAAACATTTTTATAATCAGACCTAGAACTAAAGAACTTTTATTTTACCCTTTACTTTTGATGAGTAATTTGTTAAACAGAAAATTGTGGAAAGATATTTTTGAAATATTTGGTAGTGTTGCTTTAGTTTCAACTTTTAATACTTTTTGCCACATTAGAGCTCCTCTTTTTATAAATTTGTACAGAGAACTAATAACTATTTTAATAGCCTTGTTCATATATGGAATATTTAAATTATTTTTCAGAAAGGATGATGTCTATGAAACTCAGGAAAACGAAAATAGTAGCTACAATTGGGCCGGCCACTGAATCAAGAGAAACTCTTGTGAATCTCGTAAACTTGGGTGTTAATGTTTTTAGACTGAATTCTTCGCACGACGAACTAGAAGATCACAGAAGAAGAATACAAATACTTAAAAAAATTAGAGAAGAAAAGAAATTACCATTCTCAATTTTAATTGATTTATCAGGTCCTAAAATCAGAACAGGGGCTTTAAGCAAAGAATATATAACACTTAAAGAGGGAGAAACTTTAATTTTAACAACTGAAGATTTACTTGGAACTGAAGAAAAAATTTCAGTAAATTACCTAAAATTTCCGTATGAAGTTAAATCACACGATAAAATACTCTTAAATGATGGAGCTATAGAATTAGAAGTGATGGAAACCAAGGAAAAAGAAGTTATAACCAAGGTTATACGAGAATTCCTGTAAGGAAAAATAAAGGTTGAAAAAATATCGCCTCCTGATAATATATAATTAACCACACACAAAAACCAGGAGGCGATACGGA
>JASKLO010000056.1 GCA_030153605.1 Thermosipho sp. (in: thermotogales) | reverse complement strand
GTGTTGACAGATATTGGAATGTTATAATTATCGGAGCTGGTAACATTGGAACAGCTCTAGCAAATTATGAAGGATTAAAAAAGGAAAAATTCAAAGTCATAGGTATTTTTGACGCAGATCGTTCTAAAATAGGAAAAAAAGTGGGAAAATTAACAATTCAACATATTTCTGAACTAAGTAAATTTGTTCAAAAAAATATAGTTGAAATTGCAGTAATTGCTGTACCTGAAACCGCTGCCCAAATGGTAGTAGAAGATTTGGAAAAATTTAACATCAAAGGAATTGTTAATTTTGCACCAGTAAAACTTAGAACGGATATCCCGGTAGAGGATGTTGACATAACTTTATCATTTAAAACTCTCGCATTTAAAATTGAAAGATCAAAAGAAAAGAAGGGAATTAAATGAGAAAAGAATTATATAATTGGAAATATCTTGCTCTTGCTAATAAAGTAGCAGATTCTTTGGAAAAAAAGGGACATGAAGTATTTATTGTAAGAGATGGTAAAGAAGCACTAAAAAAGCTAAAAGAACTTATGCCTGAAAACTCCACTGTAGCTACTGGAGGTTCTCTTTCACTTACTGAAATTGGTGGATTGGAACTTTTAAGAAGTGGAAAATATAATTTTTTAGATAGATATTCGGCAAAAACTAAAGAGGAAAAAGAAGATCTAGAAAAAAAGGCTTTTTATGCTGATTATTACATCTGTAGTGCAAATGCTATCACCGAAAAAGGAGATCTTGTATTTTTAGATGGAACTGGAAATAGGGTAGCTGCTGTAATTTACGGTCCTAAAAATGTTATTTTAATTGCTAGTATAAATAAAGTTGTAAAAGATGTAAACGAAGCTAGAGAAAGAATTAGGTTTATTTCCCCAATGAATTCAAAAAGGCTTAATCTTAATACCCCCTGTACACAAACAGCTCAATGTGTAGATTGCGCTTCTCATCAGAGAATTTGTAACTATTTTGTTGTAGTAGAATCCGGATATAGAAACCCTGGAAGATTTAAAATTATACTCACGATTGAAGAACTAGGATTATAATTAATAAAATAATCAACAAATAAGGGGCCATATGGCCCCTTATTCTTTTTAAAATCCAACTACTTCTTTTATTGGTGGCAATGTATCTATATAGTTCCTATAATAAATCAATTTCATTCCAGGATAAATTAAATCCGGATTTTCAATATTATTCCACCTTACAAGTTCTTCAACTGAAACACCTAACATCTTTGAAATATTCCACAAATTATCTCCTTCTTCAACTACATATTCAAATTGCACAACAGCTTCCCAATTATTATCCACTGTTGCTTCAATAGTTTTATGTTCAAGAATATAATCAGCCATTAATTCTGCAACTTCCATCATTATTTCTTTAACAACTGGCTTTCCTTTAAACATTTCATAACCTCCACCACCACCAGCTCGGTAATTATTTAAAACAATTTCATATTCTGAATCCATTTCAATTGGTTTACCTTCGAAAGTAAGATCTACTATTCTATCGCCAGAAGGTCTGTTCAAGACGATTTTATATGAAATTCCTTCCCACATATCGTAGTTATAATGTCTTGGCTTTGGATCTATCCAGGTTTTATTTACATCAACTTTATAGTTTTCGTAAACAAAATAATCTGCACTTTTTTCTAAAGCATCTTTAATATCTTTTCCTTTAACTCTTAAAACTTTTAAAGTGTTTGAATAAATATAGACACCATATACATCTCTTAATGAAACTGGCCCTTTTTTCCACCCTTTTATACTATTATTAAACAAAGCTGTTGAAGAAATTTTTGCACCACTGTAATGCATTTGTACTTTATTAACAAACTCCATTAAAGCATTATCTTCCAATCTAGCAAACAATGGATCTTCTATCCAAAAATCACCTTTTGCATACCCAATTGGTTGATCAAGCCAAGTTTGAACTTTATCCTCATAATCTTTTGTTAAAGTAAGAATCTCAACGTCTGGTTCAACATTTTTCACAGATATTTCTTCTACACTACTATCAATTACTTCCCAAGAACCATTCTCTTTTTCAAGTTTTAAAACAACTTTTCCAAGATATGAACCCCATTTTCCAGGCATTGATACAGGTACATTTTTAATTTTAGTTGCAATAACTCTATGTTGATGGCCTAACAACAACGCGTCTATTCCTTGAACATTTTCTAAAATTTCATAAGCTTGATCCTCACCCGTTAATTCTTCTGTTGGTTCACCGGTTTTAGGATCTCTTTCTAATCCTCCATGATATACAACAATTACAAGATCAACTTTTTCTTGATTTCTTAAAATATCAACGTATTTTTTAGCTACTTCTACAGGATCCAAAAACTCAAGACCTTCTATATTCTTTGGATCTTCCCAATTAGGTACAAATTTTGTAGTTAAGCCTAATATTCCGATTTTAATATCATCAACATTTACAATATGATAAGGTCTAAAAGCTGGTTCATTTGTACCTTTTTTAACAATATTTGCACTAAGAACAGGGAATTGGGCTTCAGAAATTGCTTTATTTAAAACTTTTAAACCGTAGTTAAACTCATGATTTCCTAAAATCCATGAAGAATAACCAAGCTTATTCATTACTAAAATCATTGGATCAATAGGTTCGTTATCAATTTTTGCATGATAATATTCTAAAGGAGTTCCTTGAATCAAATCTCCAGAATCAATTAAAAGAACGTTTTTTGATTGATTTCTAATCTGCTTAACTAAAGTAGCAATTTTTGCAAGACCGACATCTGAAGGTTTGTTCGTAGCATAATTAATAGGATATATATTACCATGTAAATCACTGGTATGCAAAATAACTAATTCTACTACTTCTGAAAAACTGAGTAAAATAAAACTAAATACAAACAATAATACAACTAATTTTCTCATTTTTACACCTCCCCTTTTTTCAGTAATATATTTTTTCAAATTAAAGCATTTAAAATTTGTATTTCATGTCCACATTTTATTATTCTGTTTTCAACTTTTTCAGACATTCTCTACAAACAGCTATATATTTATCCTTCCCACCAACATCAATTTCACCACCATTAGGAACAATCTTGTAAGAATAGGTGGCCCGATGTTCACCACATTTTTCGCAAACAGCTTTTTTCTTAATAACTTCATCTGCTATTGCTAAAAGTTTTGAAGTTGTTTCGAATGGGTTTTCCAAGTATGAAATGTCTAACCCTGCACAATACACATCAATGCCATCAAATACTAATTTTTTTACAATATCTACTAATTCAACATCTAAAAATTGTATTTCATCTACAAAAACAGCATCAATTCCATCTTTAAGGTAATCTAGGATTTCTTTAGATTTTGAAATTCTGATTGCTTTAACTTGAAAACCAGTATGTGTAGAAACTGTATCTGTTCCATATCTATTATCAATAGAAGGTTTAAAAACAATTGTTTTTTTCTTACCTATATTGTAGATTTCAACAAAAGATAAAAGTTCAGTAGTTTTTCCAGAATACATTGGTCCTGTAATTACTGTAATTTTTCCAACCATATAAAGTCCCCCTATTCATTCATTTTTCATATTATTATATTCATTTAAAAAAAGTTCTAGCTGCTTAAATAAATTCATTATTTCACGTGATACAATTTCCAAATATTTTTCTCCTTCAGGAGTAATTCTATATACTTTTCTAAAAGGACCATCCCCAGCCTCTAATTCAAAAGATATCAACCCATTTAATTCCATTTTTCTAAGTAAATTATAAACTACAGCTGGATCATGTTCAAAATTATAGAAATTCGATTCTAATAATCTTTGAACCAATTCATATCCATGTGAGGGTTTCTTTTTTAAAAGTAACAACAAACTTGCTGCTAGAAAATCGCCCATTACAAAACCTTTTCTTCCCCGAGGACCTCGACCAAAACCTCTTGGCACGTATCCACCTCCTGTTTTTTATCTTCAAAATCTATTATTATCAGTTATAATCATATTTTTAAAACTTTTGTCTTTTCCTTTTTGTTTATCTATATTTTTTATTCTTTTAATCATCTGCTTCTAATATTTCTAATTACTTTTGATTCCTTTACCTATCCTTATTAGGAATTTATATTTCAATTTCAAGCTAATTGTACCATACAGCATATTAATAATTACAAAGATTTTTTCCACATATAAAAGTACAAATAATATGTTTTGAAAATTTTTTAGTCTTTTGATAAAAATAAGTTATATTTGTAATTAAAACAACATTTTAGAAGTTAATTTTCTTGTACCTTAAACAAACAAAACCAGCTGAAAAAGGGGCTCTCCTCATTTACCAATCCACAAATCTTAAGCTACTTTAAGTATATAATTTTGTTATTTCAAAATTAAAAAGCTTCGGAGTTACTTATAAAGTTTTTCCTATCTTTTAAAAAACTTTTTTATAATAAAGTCAGAATTCATTTTTTACTTCTAATGTATATTATATAACAAAATATTCTACCTAAACCTTTCCCTCTTCGATACCTTAAATAATTACCTCTTACAAACCCATTACCTCTTTCAAATTTTCTTTTATATCCAAAACCAAACCCCTTTCTAAAATGAACTTCAGACGAGATATTCGGAACATATGGATTTACCCAAACATTTCTTGAGTTATTGTAATTACAGTATCCCCTTCTCCAACCTATTGGACCTTTTCCTAATGGTCCAGTACTATCAAATCCTGGCATTTTATTCACCCCTATTTAAAAATGCTTCAATTTCTTTCAATCTTCTTTCAACAAAAGATAGTTCACTTTTTAAATATTCCTTGTATTCTAGGAGCATTTGTTTTTCATCTTCTAAGAACAACCTTTCATCTTCGGAGCTATAAAAATAAGGTTCAACTCCATTAACTCTTCTATATCCATGCCCCCATCCAAATCCTCTTCCAAAACCCATACCATAACCTCTTACATATCTTCTATTCCTCAACATAATTACACCTCCTTCAATAAATATTTTAAATCACTAATGATAATTTGTCAATACATATATTTAATAACTAATTCTTAAAAAAATGCTCCGGCTTTTGCCGGAGCTATAATCTTTTTAAAACATTAAATTATTCTTTTATCCATAGACCATGAATATTACAGTATTCTCTTGCTTTTACATTGCTACCTTTAGAAACTTCAAAGAAAACTTCTGGTTTATCACCTGGTTTAAGATATTTTCTGTGGGATACCCCGTCAACTTCAAGTTCAATCCATTCAATATAATGTTTTTCCTCCATAGGATGTAAAGCATTCTCACCAATTCTTACAAGATATCCATTTTCCTTTTCTTCAATATATGGAACATGCTTTTCTTGGCTAGTATCTGCTGTTTTTTCTTCCAATAATTTCATTGGTTCACCGCAACAATAAAGAACCCCTCCACCTTCATATACTAACTCAACGATATTTCCACATTTTTCACATTTAAACATTTTTTTCATAATTACACCTCCTCTTCAAAGAAATATTTTTAATTAGCCTCCTGAAATTTGTTTTTTCTTAATTTTTTGAAAATATTATTCTTTCCCTTTTATCTTTAAAAAGA
>JASKLO010000055.1 GCA_030153605.1 Thermosipho sp. (in: thermotogales) | reverse complement strand
TGAATATGAATATTTAATCCTCAAAAGCCATATTATATGACTAAATATTTTTGTTTTTCTCTCTATCTCTTACTTGACTAATTACCGGAAATCTTAGTTTTTGTGCTAATAAGATTATAACATGATTAATTTTTCTATAATTGAATTTTTTGTTTTTGAAAAAGATATGATAATATATTAATGTATGCCATATAAAGAAATAGGAGGGATATAAATGAGAAAAATTTTTATTTTATTCTTGGCTATAATTTCAGTTTTGACATTTTCTTTAACCATTTTAGAAGCGAAACAATTTAGTGATGGTACTGATGTAATAGTTAGAGGAATAGTAACTGTTGAGCCTGGCCCTTTTGACGTAAACATTATTTTTATTCAAGATGATACTTCAGGGATTAATATTTATTTAAGAGGAGGTTATTTTGAAGGAATAGAAAGAGGCGATTTAGTAGAAATTAGTGGATATTTATGGACGCATAGACTAAATAGAGAAATAATAATTGATAATGATAAAGACAAGTATTATATCAAAGTTATTTCTAAAGGAAATAAGTTGCCTCAACCAAAAGAAATTAGGACAAATGATATAAACGATGAAAAATTACAGGGTCTATTGGTCAAAGTAGAAGGAGATATAGTTGAAATAGATAAAGGTGATAGCAGAAAGATTTATATTGATGATGGTTCAGGGAAAGGCATGGTATTTATTCGTGAAAATACGGGAATAGATACAGCTTATTTTAAAGAAGGCATGCATTTGAAAGTAATTGGCGTTTTAGGAAGATATCAAGCTGCATTTGAACTTTGGCCTCGAAGTATGGAGGATATAGAAGCTGGAGATATTTTCCCGCCAGAAGTAAAATCTATCTTTTTGAAGGAAGATGAAGTTTATGTGGTTTTTAATGAACCAGTTGATGAAAAAAGCATTATAGATAATCAAACAATTAAGATTGCGGGAAAAACAATTAAATCCCACAAACCATATTTTAATAATAGAGTATTTATTTTTGATGTAGACTCACCAATAAATCAAAGCACAAAAATAATGGTTAGATTTGTCAAAGATATAAATGGCAATAAAATGGGATCAATAATTTATACATTAGATCCAACCAAAGATATTTACGTAAAGAGAGTTTTGTTTGATGCAGGACATGGTCAGCAAGCTGGGAACGCTGATTGGGTTATAGAAGGGGCATATTCAGATTTTGCAGAAAGTATTAAAAAAGAATTAGGAGCACATGTTGAGTCAACAAAGGAGAAGTTGACATATGAACTGTTAAGCTTGTACAAAGTTTTTATAATCCCTGAACCAAACCGTCCTTTTGAAAAAGATGAAATTGATGCAATTATTAAATTTGTGAAGAATGGTGGGGGCTTGTTTTTAATAGCTGATCATGGCGATTCAGATAGGAATGGAAATGGTTGGGATTCACCTAAGATATTTAATGTTTTTGTAGAAATATTTGGTTTTAAATTCAATGGTGATAACATCCAAGAAGAGCCTGTAAAGTATGTAATTCCTCATGATATTACAAACAATGTTAAAGAAGTTGGAGCATGGGCGGGAACTACAATAAAAGTTTTGGAAAATAATGTCCAGATTTTGCTAGAAACTAAAGATAAAAAACCTTATATGGTATTAGCAAAGTATGATAACGGTTTTGTTGTTGCAATTGGAGATAGCTCGCCATTTGATGATGGAACGGGTGATATTAACGATACTTTGCATGATGGCTGGCATTGGGGCGATAATGCTCGCCTTGCTGTTAATGTGGTTGATTTTCTTATGACAAACTAGATATTTTTTAATTTGAAATAAGTAATAAAGCATATTAAAAAAATATGCAAAGGCGGTAAAAGTAAAGGGGGAAAATTTTTAGAAGAGAAGAAAAAAGTGTGAAGAAGTTCTTATAGATATTTTTAGAGTTCTGAAAAGTACTTGGTTTAGCCTCTGTAAAACTTTTAGAAGAAAGAGTAATTTGGGAACTTTCAGCTGAATGTAAAGAGGTTGAACAGATAAATTTTGGAGAAAATGGTTTCGATTTTGCAGAGTTTGAAAAAGAAATAAATAAATAAAAACCAACATTTATCTGTTGATGAAATATTTAGAAAAACTTTTTCAAAGTTCGTAGAAATTCTTTCAAAGTTTGTGGAATCTGAAAGTGTTGAAAAAATACTAGAGTCATTATCTATTGATAACAAGGGATGAAAATGGTGAGATTGAAAACAGAAATTAAAAACTTAGATACAATTTTGTATGGTAGTATTCTATTTTATTCTTTTAATATTGTTTCTGGTGTCCTTGGAATTGGTAAAACAATTTTTGTGCAAATATTATATAACTTTTTTATGCTTTTTTATATTCTAAAACAATTGTTCCATATTCATTTAAAATATTTGTTGTGACTAATTTAAAATTCATGAATAATGAAGGATTTAGTTTGATTGAGTTTTTAAGAATTATTGGTTCAATAGTAATAAATATTTTTTCTACAAAAGGTAAAAAGCTTTCAAATACTTCTTTACCGCCTATAACAGCTGCTTCTCTTATATTCATTTCTTCAAGTTTATTGATTACATGTTCTGGGGTTCCTTTAAGATAAATTACATTTTCAAAGTTTTCTAGATTTTTGTTTGTTAATACCACATTTAATCTATTTGAAAGTGGTTTTCCTATACTTTCAAATGTTTTCCTTCCCATTATTACAGTTCCAATTTTTGTTGTTAATTCCTTGAAATGTTGTTTGTCTTCTTTTGATCCCCAATCTATTGGATCAAATTCTTCAATTGCAAGCCCACCAAAAATATCAGTTACTATAATCAACGATAAATGCATAATTTCACCTCTTAAATTTATTATAACATATGTAAAAATTAAAAAATATTGTATAATAATTATGTTGTTTTCTTGCAATCCAACGGATATTTGGGGGTGAGAATATGCCAGATCTTCTTGTAAAATTATACGATCTTGAGAAGTTAGATATTTCATTGAATCTTCCTGAACAAGTTTCAATAAAAAGACCAATTGGTCCTGAAAAGAAAGCTGTTGTTGAATGGGTGGAGAAAAATTTTGGAAAGCTTTGGGCAAGTGAATGTGATGTAGCCTTTTCTAAAACTCCAATTTCGTGTTTTGTTGCATATTTGAAAGATACAAAAGAAATTGTAGGATTTTCCTGCTATGATACTACTGCAAGAGGATTTTTTGGCCCAACGGGTGTTATAGAAAAATATAGAGGAAAAGGCATAGGAAAAGCCCTATTAATATATGCATTAAAAGATATGTTAAATGTTGGTTATGCATATGCAATAATTGGAGATGCAGGCCCTGTTGAGTATTATCAAAAAATCGTTAAAGCAATTATAATAGAAGATTCTACACCTGGAATTTATAAGGACCTTCTGGGGTTTTAAAGGTTTGTGAAACTTAAATTTAATTTTTAAAAATTTAAAACCTTATAATTACCTTTTAAAATTTCTGTAGTAGAATTTCCAACATATATTACTTCAGCCAATTCTGAAAGTTTTTCTGTGATTTTGTGATTGTCGGCACACCATTTACAGGCTAAAATTTTTATTCCTTTTTCTTTAAGCAATTTTATTTTTTCTTTAATTGCTGTGTTTTCTACAACTAAATTTTCCGAAGGTCCCCAAATGATCAAGGTCAAATCGTCCCACCATTTTTGTTCTTTTGAATTGTAAAGATATGGAAAAATTACTTCATCAAACACTTGTTTTTCAGCAGTTGTCCATATTATTGCAAGTTTATTCATAAATTACCACCTCCTAAACAACAAGAATTTTCGAAAGTTTATAGGGTTTTCCAAGTAATACCAAGCTTTTTGGCCCATTATTCTCCCACATCCTAAAAACTTTATAGCAACTTCAAGCGCTTTTTTATCGCGCTTAATAATCTAACGATACTTCAGTGATTAATTTTCTCCTTATTTCAGTTTAATAATTAATTAAAGAAAGATATTTAGAATTGTCATCAGGGAATACAGTTACTACCTTTTCTAAACCATACTTTTCCTTAATTTTAAGTGCTGCGTATGCGTTTGCAGCGGCAGAAATTCCTGCAGAAATACCTAAATTTTTATTTAGATACTTAAACATATTGAGAGCTTCTTCATCGCTTACAGTAAAAATTTCATCAATTATTGATATACCCAATATTTTAGGGACAAAACCCGGACCTATTCCTTGAATTTTGTGCTTTCCGGGAGTTCCACCTGAAAGAACAGAAGAGTTTAAAGGTTCAACAGCAATGATTTTAACGTTTTCTTTGAAAAATCTTTTTAAAACTTTTCCAACACCAGTAATGGTTCCTCCTGTGCCTACACCTGCAACAAAAGCGTCAATTTTAAAATTCATTTGCGATAGAATTTCTGGTCCTGTTGTTAATTCATGCGAAAGAGGATTATTAGGATTTTCAAATTGATTTGGCATATAAGCTGATTTAGCAATTTTAATTTCTAATGCCTTTTCAATTGCGCCTTTCATTCCTTTATCTCCGGGAGTTAGAACAATTTTAGCACCAAAAGATTTCATAATATCTATTCTTTCCTTGGTCATTGTTTCAGGCATCGTAAGAATAACATTGATTCCTAATTTTCTACCTATCCAGGCTAATGCTATTCCTGTATTTCCACTGGTTGGTTCAACCAGGATACCATTTTTTAATTTACCTTCTCTTAAGGCAGCGTTTATCATAAAAAAAGCAGGACGATCTTTCACACTTCCGCCAGGGTTATTTCTCTCCATCTTTACAAAAATTCCTAATTCATCTATAAATAAAAGTGGTGTTTTTCCAACCATATTTATGCCTCCTACAAAATAGATTTTATTTTTGAGTCTTCGTTATTAACAAATCCTACAATTTTTGCGGGAATACCAACAACTTTAGTATTAGGCGGTACATCACGTAAAACAACTGAATTTGAACCAATTTGTGCGTTATCACCAATTTTAATTGCTCCTAAGATTTTTGCACCCGAACCAATCAAAACATTTCTTCCAATATCTGGATGTCTTTTACCTTTTTGAATGTTTCTTGCTCCGATTGTTACTCCATGATAAATTAAAGTGCCACTTCCAATTGTGGCAGTTGAACCTATAACTGTTCCGATACCATGATCTATTACAACGCCAGGTTCAATTTTTGCAGCTGGATTAATATCTACTGCAAATAGTGTTCTTGAAATAAAATGTAGAAAATAAGCTAAAAACTTAAAATTATTAATATAAAAAAGGTGAGACCATCGATAAAGTTTTAATGATAAAAATCCTGCATGAAAAATGAGTTGCCATTCATGTTCTATTGATGGATCTTTTTTCATATATTCTTTTTTATCTAGTTTAATTTCATTAAATAATTCTAAGATATCTTTTACCAAATTACGCACCCCATAGAATATTCACCTCCACTTAGTTTACTCTAATTTAGTGTAGCACGACTAACGATAAAAGTCAATATAACTATTAATTAATAATAAAAATTCTTAAAAGATTTTATAAAAAAGTGATATAATTTTTTCAGGGAGGATGTAATGCACCCCGAAAAATTGGACAGAAATTACGAAACTTTTGTAAAACTTAGATATTCTTCATATACCTCCCGCGGACTTCTGTATTTCAACGCAC
>JASKLO010000028.1 GCA_030153605.1 Thermosipho sp. (in: thermotogales) | reverse complement strand
AAGGTTAAAAAACATGGCTCCGGTGGAATACCGAAACCATGTTGTTTGAAAAGTGTATAGTTATTTTTTTATCCGTTTCACTTTCGGGGGTAAGTCCACAATTGGAGAGGCTGTTTTTTTTTTAACTAGTGATATGATAAAATTTATTTGTGTAAAAAAGTTTCATGAAAAACAAAAAGGGGGAGTAAAACATGTCTGATATTACAGTAAGAACTGTTATGGCAATTTTAATTGACAACAGAGAAAAGGCAGCTACAAAAGTACAAGAATTATTGACTCAGTATGGTTGTTATATAAAAACTCGTTTAGGATTACACGAAGGTGTACCTCAGTATTGTTCTAATTCTGGATTAATAATTTTAGAACTTGTTGATGATGAATCAAAGCATGAAGAATTAAAAGAAAAGCTAAATAAGATCCCAGGGGTTAAATCAGATCTAATGAGATTGAAATTTAATTAGTATTTTTTAATTCTAAATTGTTTAGTGTTATTAAATAAAAAGGGAGATGAAAAAATCAAATTACAAAAGTATTTACAGCAGCTCGGATATTCTAGAAGAAAAGCAGATGAATTGGTTTTTAAAGGAAAGGTTAAGGTAAATGGCGTTTTAGCAGATAAACCTTGGATAGTAGTTAATGAAAATGATCGAATTGAAATTGAAGGTGAAATTATCAAAGTAAAACCATCAAACAAATATGTATATTATGTTTTAAACAAACCAAAAGGATATGTTAGCAGCTTATATGACCCAAAAGAAAAAATGACGTTAAAACTCTTGATTAAAGATATAAAAGAACCTGTTAAACCAGCTGGAAGGTTAGATAAGGATACAACTGGGGTATTGATTTTAACAAATGATGGTGATTTGATAAATATACTAACAAGTGCAAGGTTTGGAATTAAGAAAGTATACGTAGCGAAAGTTGCCGGTGTTGTTGAATTTGAGAAACTCTTAAAATTAAAAAATGGAATAAAAGATAATGGAGATTTTTTAAAATTGGAATACTTTGAAATTTTAGAAAAAGGTTTTGATTATTCAATAGTTAAGGTAGAAATGATAAAAGGTAAAAAGCATGAAATTAAAAGGTTATTTAAGCATATTGGGCATGAAGTAATGGAGCTTAAAAGAATAGCTCATGGACCAATTGATATTTCACTTGTTCCAAAACCTGGACAAATTAAGAAGATAGAAGGTAAACATTTGGAACGACTCTTAAGTTTAAAAAATAAGTTGAAATAAGCTAATTAACATTCCAAGAGGTATTCCAAAAATTTCTACATATCTTAATTCTTTTTTAGCTACTTTTAAAGTCACCTCTTCCATTTCCTCAACTGAATAACTTTCAATTTTTTCTTTTACAATTTTTGAAAAGGATATTTTTTTAAGAAATGATTCAATCGAATCAATTATTTGCCTTTGATATTTAACAATTAAAAATTTTAAAATAACTTTCAAATCAATTGAAAAAGTTTCTAGAATCTTACTAATATTTATTTCTTTGCAAAGTAATTTATCTAATAATATGTAAATAATTTTTTCAAACTCTTGATCGTCAAATTTTTCTTTTAAATAATTAACAATTTTGGATATTTCAACCCTTTCAATAAAGTTATGAATAAATTTATCAAATTGTTCAAAAGTAACCACATCACCTATTTTTAGATTAGAAAGATGAAGCTCTATAAAATTTTGAATTTCATAGTAAGTTGCACCTTTACTATTAAAATCTCTAACAACGTCTTCTAAAAAGTTATCAAGTAAACCAGAAATAAAATTTTCAATAGATATAAATGGAATTTTTACTTTTTCTGATATTAAGTTCGTAAGTTTTTCTTTAATGATTACATTAAATTTTGAACTGTTTATTGTTTTTTCAATATTTTTTAGAAGGATTTCTTTTAAATCTATTCCAAGATCTTTAAAAGACTTGTTTTTAAGTTTTTCCCAAATTTCAAATGTGAATTTATTATTCAAAATAATTTTTTTAATGATAGAAGAGCTATATTTTTCATATTCAATATTTAGTAAATATGAGTATATATTTTTTGCTAGTAAATTGACGATTTTATTGTAATTTTCTCCTACAATTGATTTTATTGATGGAATAACAATTTCATTGTGGTTTTCAATGAAATCTTCTAAAGACGAAATAAACATATCAAGATTTTTTTCAATAAAATCTTTTATAGAAGAAGGATTTATAAATTCTTCTTCTATAACGGTTGAAATCCCCTCAGCAATTTCCTGCCGCTTTTTTGGAATAACTCCTTGGATTCCAAGAATTTTTCTTTTAGGATTAAAAAGCATCCATATAGCAAGAATGTTTGTAAGATAACCAACTAATGCTCCTATAGATAAGGAACCAATAATCTTAAAATAAAAAATTCCTGTTTTATTAAATAAAAAATAAGTAAAAATATATATTGCTAGAATTAGCCAAAAAATTATATCCTTTGTTAATTTTTTCAAAATACTCATATTTTAATCCTCCTTTTTTAAGTATACCAATATTTATTTTCTAAGCAAGTTCTAAGAAAACATTAAGGATTTTCTAAGGTATAAACGGTAATATATAATGTCAACAACAAAAACTGGAGGTGAGAGTATGTTTAAAAGGATAAGTTTAGTGTTATTATCATTGTTAGTAGTATCAGCGAGTATATTTGCAGTAGGGCCATGGTCTTATGGGAGTCAGGAAAGTGCTAATTTTGAAAGGCAAGCAACACCACTTTATCAAAATTTGCCAGAAGGAGCTTCAGTATCAGAAATAACTTTAACTGGGGTAATTAAAGAAATAAAAGTTGAGCCAGGAGATGGAACAGAAATAGTAATTGATGTTGATGGTAAAGAGTACGAAGTTCATGCAGGTCCAATTTGGTTATATGGAGATTTAAAAGAAGGGATGGAAATAGAAATAACTGGAAGACTTGTTATATTAGGCGATGAAACTTTTGTGGCTGTAGATAAAGCAATAGTTGATGGAAAAGAAGTAGTTGTTAGAGAAAATGGTTTTCCAGTATTTGCCAAAAAAGGTTCAGCAAACAATGAAGCAGAAAGAGGAATGGGAAAGATGGAGAACTATAGAGCAATAAAGAGAGGAAAAAATATGAGAAATAATACAAAACAAAATGTAGTACAAAACAGAGGAAATGGTGGACAAAGAGGACATGGAAATAAAACAATTCAATATAGAAATGGAACATGTGTTTATAACGCTAGATAAAAGAAAGGTTATTTAGTTAAAATAAACTCGCCCAAATGGGCGAGTTTTTTGTTATATATAGTATAATTAATAGGAAAAGTTAAAAACGAGGTGGGAAAAATATGCTAAAAAAGTTATTTTTTCTTTTCTTTATTCCTGTTTTAGCATTTAGCACAACTTTTTCACTTTTTTACTCACAAAATTTAGTATCCTTAGATAATTCAAAATTGTTTTCTAATTTATTTTTGCCGAGTATTAGTTATGAAACTAGTGATTTTTCCTTTAATGTCTCATTAATATTCTCGAACGATGGTAAATATCCTCCTTTTATGAAACCATTTTACGGAGATTATTATATAGTTTTAACTGATTCTGGGATAAGATTTTCGGTTAATGATCTATATTTTTCATTAGGAAATCTTTCTAATTATGATATTGTTAAAACTCCGTATTCTTTGTATTTTTCTTCTTTGGGGCATTCAAAACCAACAATTTCCATTAAATATTTAGATGAAAAATTTGAATATGAAACACGTTATGTTCTTATTTCTTATTCAGATGGAGCAAATTTTGTTGACAAAGGAATGAATTTTAAGTATTACGCAATTAAATTAGGTAACTTGAGATTCGGATATGAAGAGTCAATAGTATATGCTTCTAGAACAAATTTTGATTTGGATTATTTTTTAAATCCTATTCCGAATTTCTTTGTTCAATATGTCAGAGAAGGTAGTTTCTACAATGATGGATTATTTAATGATAATTCATTAATGGGCTTCTTTTTGGATTATAAAGATTCAAAGGAATATTTTTATATTCAATTACTTGTAGATGATTTTAATGCAAATAGGATATTTAATCCTGATAATCCTACGGTTGACAAGATTGCTTGGTCGTTAGGGGGAAGTAAAGAAATATACAAAAATTTAAATATAGGAATATACCATGCGGGATCTACAAAATATACTTTTCAGCCTTCATCAAATAGTGGTAATCCATTATATTACGGATATACTTATTATACAGAAACTGAATTTGGAGACTATGTGATTGACTACAAAGATAATTATATTGGTTATTTGTATGGGGAAAATAACATAGCCTTCATGGTTGATGTTAAATGGTCTCACGAAAAATACATGCTTCATTCTTCTTTAGAATTTGTACTTTCTGGAACCAAATCACCTGTTAATCCTTGGACGGAAAATGATACCTATGAACCTGGTTTTAATCTATTAAATGATGATGTTTTAGAGAAAACTATTTTGTTGAAAAATTCCTTAGAAAAGAATTTTGGTATAATAACTTTAGGAACAAATATTATTACTGGAATAATTTTTAATAAATTAGAGCTTGTTGAGGCAGATGACTCTGTTAAAAAGTCGTATTTTTTACCTTCTAATAAAAATGAAACAATTTTTGATTTGAATTTTTATATTAAGTTCGATTATTCTTTTTAAATCTTGAATATCTTTAATTGTAACGAAAAATTCATAAAATTCACTAATGTATGTTAAGAAAAGATAGTAAAATTTTTCACGAAGACTATTAAATGAAGGAGGGATAATATGAGAATAGCTATTAACGGTTTTGGAAGAATTGGAAGATTGGTATTAAGAGAAATTTTGCGCCGCGGAAGCGACTTTGAAGTAGTTGCTATTAACGATTTAACCGATGCGAAAACTTTAGCACATCTTTTTAAGTATGACTCAGTTCATAAAGTATTACCTAATGAGGTAAAAGCTACTGAAAATTCTATAATTATTGATGGAAAAGAAATTAAGATTTTTGCAGAAAAAGATCCTGAAAATCTTCCTTGGAAGGATTTAGGTGTAGACGTTGTTGTTGAATCGACAGGAGTTTTCAGAAATAGAGAAGGTGCTGAAAAGCATTTGAAAGCTGGTGCAAAAAAAGTTGTAATAACCGCTCCTGCAAAAGGTGAAGATATTACTATAGTTATTGGTTGTAATGAAGAATTACTAAAGCCTGAACATAATATTATTTCTTGTGCCTCATGTACAACAAACTCAATTGCATCAATTGCTAAAGTATTAAACGATGAATTTAAAATTGTTACAGGACACCTTATAACAGTTCACTCATATACTAATGACCAAAGAATTCTTGACCTTCCACATAAAGATTTAAGAAGAGCAAGAGCTGCTGCAATGAATATTATTCCATCAACAACTGGTGCTGCTAAAGCTGTTGCTTTGGTAGTTCCTGAACTTAAAGGAAAACTTGATGGAATGGCCATAAGGGTGCCAACTCCAGATGGTTCTATTACACATTTAAGTGTAGTTGTTGAAAAAGCAACTACTGCTGAAGAAGTTAATGAAGTAGTTAAAAAAGCAACTGAAGGCAGACTAAAAGGAATTATTGGATATAATACTGATCCTATTGTTAGCAGTGATATAGTTGGATCAAAATATGCTGGTATTTTTGATGCAACATTGACAAAAGTTATGGGAGGAACACTTGTAAATGTATTTTCTTGGTATGATAATGAATATGGTTATACCAACAGAGTAGTTGATACTCTTGAAATGGTAGAAAAACTTCTTTAATAGGTGTATGTTTGATTAAAATAAGGGGGCATATTGCCCCCATTATTTAAATAGGGAGGTGAAGTTATGGAAAAACTTACAATTCGCGATGTAGATATAAGAGGAAAGAGAGTAATTATGAGAGAAGATTTTAATGTGCCTTTAAAAGATGGAGTAATTACTGATGATACAAGAATAAAAGGTGCACTACCTACCATAAAATATGCTATTGAAAATGGAGCGATCACTATTTTATTATCTCACTTAGGAAGGCCAAAAGGTGAACCAAAACCTGAATTTTCTCTTAAACCTGTTGCAGAAAGGCTTTCAGAATTACTTGGTAAAGAAGTAAAATTTGTCCCATATTTATATGGCCCAGAAGTAGAAAAAGTTGTCGACGAAGCTCAACCCGGAGATGTAATTTTACTTGAAAATACAAGATTTGACAAGGGTGAAACCAAAAATGATCCAGAACTTGCAAAAAAATGGGCTGATTTGGCTGATTTACATGTCAATGATGCTTTTGGAACCTCTCACAGAGCCCATGCAAGTAATGTTGGTATAGCTCAATATATACCAAGTGTTGCCGGATTTTTAATGGAAAAAGAAATAAAGTTTCTTTCAAAAGCTGCACTCAATCCTGAAAAACCATATGTAGTTGTCTTAGGGGGAGCAAAAGTTTCAGATAAGATTGGGGTTATTACTAACTTACTTGAAAAAGCAGATAAAATATTGATTGGCGGAGCAATGATGTTTACTTTCTTGAAAGCATTGGGAAAGAAAGTGGGTTCTTCTTTAGTTGAAGAAGATAAATTAGAACTTGCAAAAGATTTATTGAAAAGAGCAGAAGAAAAAGGTGTTGAACTAGTATTACCAGTTGATGCAGTTTGTGCTCAGAAAATTGAGGCAGGTGTAGAAAAAAGAGTTTATAATTTGGATGAAGGAATTCCTGAAGGTTGGATGGGTCTTGATATTGGTCCAGAATCTATAAAATTGTTTAAAGAAAAATTATCAGGTGCAAAGACTATTGCTTGGAACGGACCAATGGGTGTTTTTGAAATAGACGACTTTGCTACAGGTACAAGAGAAGTTGCTTTGGCTATAGCTGAAGAAACTTCTAAAGGTGCTATATCAGTTGTTGGTGGTGGAGACAGTGCAGCAGCAGTTGCTTTATTTGGGCTAAAGGATAGGTTTTCACATGTTTCCACTGGTGGAGGAGCATCTCTAGAATTTCTTGAAGGTAAAGAATTACCTGGAATAGTTTCAATAGCTAACAAAAAAAAAATTAGGAGATTGATTCTTGCTGGGAATTGGAAAATGAATAAAACCCCATTAGAAGCAACTCAATTTTCCAATGTTCTTTTAAACGGATTTGTAGGTGTAAAAGATTATGATATTATTGTAGCACCACCATTTGTATCAATTCCAGGAGTAAACGAAGTTTTAAGAGATTCAAATATAAAGATTGCTGCTCAAAATATGCACTATGAAGATTCTGGTGCTTTTACTGGAGAAATTTCATGGAAAATGCTTAAAGAAGTTGGCGTTGAATATGTTATTTTAGGACACAGTGAAAGAAGACACATTTTTGGAGAGACAGATGAATTAATTAATAAAAAAGTTTTGAAAGCATTAGAAGTTGGTTTTACACCAATATTGTGTGTGGGAGAAAAATTAGAAGAACGCGAAGAAGATTTAACATTTGCAGTAGTTGAAACTCAAATTCGAAAAGGGTTAAAAGGTGTTGAAGAAATTGAAAAAGTAATTATTGCTTATGAACCAGTATGGGCAATTGGCACAGGAAAAGTAGCAACTCCAAAACAAGCACAGGAAGTTCACAGATTTATTAGAGATCTTTTGGGAAAAATGTATTCAGTTGAAAGAGCAGAGAAAGTTAGAATTCTATATGGTGGAAGTATAAAACCCGAGAATTTCTTTAGTTTAATTGTTCAACCAGATATTGATGGTGGGCTTGTTGGAGGAGCAAGTTTAAAAGAAAGTTTTATAGAACTTGGTAATATTATTTCAAGAGTGATATAATAGTTAGGGGGATTTCCCCCTAACTTTTTTCTTTCTAGTTGAAGAAGGGGGTAAATATGCCAAGATTCCTAGTTGTAGATGATGAAAGAAACATTAGATTTTTAATAGAAAGATTATTAGCCGATGAATCAACAAAAATCGATTCTTTTGTTAGTGCTGAAGAAGCATTAGAAGCATTTTTTAAAAATAAAGAAGATTATGATTTAATAATTACAGATATTAAATTGCCTGGAAAGTCAGGACTAGAACTAATTAGAGAAATTAGAAAAGAAGCAATTGATATCCCAGTTCTAATAATATCTGCATATGTAAAACCAGAAATTATTTCTGAACTTTTTAAATTTGAAAATGTTGATTATTTGTCAAAACCTTTTACAAAAGAAGAGCTAATTTCAAAGATAAAAAAATTACTTGAAAAACCTAAAGAAACGTTTGATAGATTACTAAGAGAAGCCAATGAATATATTAAGAATGGCGATTTAAATAGAGCTGAAAAATTAATTCGTCAAATGTTTAAATTTGCACCATCTTCCCCAATTCCTCATTATTTAATGTATGAGCTTTTAAAAAGAAGAGGGAATGAAGAGCTTGCATTAAGACATCTTAATGCAGCTAAGGCTTTGGAGCCTAATAAGGAGAAGGTGGAAAAAGATGAAAAATAATGAAGGTTTATATTTAGTAATAATTGGCTGTGGAAAAGTTGGAGGGAATGTAGCAAGCAAGGCATCTTCTTTAGGCTATAATGTTGTTGTGATAGACAAAAATGAAAAAGCTTTTGAAAATCTCTCAGTTGAATTTACAGGTTTTACAATTTTAGGTGATGCAACAGAAAAGGATGTTTTAATAGAAGCAAAGGTAGAAAAAGCAGATTATATTTTCGTTTTAACAGATGATGATAATACTAATTTTTTAATTTCTATGGCTTGTAAATATTATTTTGCAGCCAAAAATGTTGTTGCACGAGTTTATGAACCCGATAACATTCAGTTATTTAATGAATATAATGTGGCTGTTGTTTCTCCGACCGTACTTGCGATTGATAAGTTATCTGATTTTGTGGTTGGTGATAGTAAATGAAAGTTGTAATTATAGGTGGAGAGCGTATTGCATATTTTTTAGCAAAGTCTTTTTCTAGTAAAGGATATAGAATTTATGTTGTTAATAAAGACGCACAGTTATGTGAAGATTTCGCAAGAGATTTAAAGGCTGTTGTAGTTCATGGAGATGCCAGTAAGAGATCTGTTTTGGAACAGTTAGATATTGAAGAGGAAGATATTATTGTTGTTTTAACAAATAAAGATAAAGAAAATTTAATAATTACACAACTTGCAAAGAAGATTTTTGGAGTTCGAAATATTGTGTCATTAATTAATAATCCAGATAATATAGAACTTTTTAATAAATTAGGCATTACTGCTGTAGTAAGTACAACTACAATGTTGCAAAGAGCTTTGGAAAATCTTTTGTTTGGTAAAGAATTGGAAGAGTTTTTGTCTCTTGAAGAAGGCAAACTTGCATTTTTGAAAATTGAAATACCAGAAAACTCAAGCGTTATAGGAAAAAAATTAAAAGATATTGGTTTGCCACACGATTGTGTAGTTGGAGGAATACTTAGAAGAGGTGAAGTAATCATACCCCACGGAGATACAGTATTAGATGTTGGTGACAGACTGTTTATTGTTGCTGTGCCTACAGTTCAAACAGAAATAGCTAAATTACTAACGGGTGAAAAAAATGCCGAAGAAATCTGAGCAATATCAAATTATATTTTTCAATGTTGGTAGTATTCTTTTATTCTATCCTATAATACTTTTAATCCCTACCATTTTTGCATTCTTTTACCCCTTTGAATGGATGCATATTTTTGCATTTATTTTGCCATCTATTATTTCATTAAGTTTAGGGTTTTTTCTACGAAAAATATCCAAGCTGGAATCTTCTCCTACAGTTACTGTTAGAGAAGGAGCAGTTATCGTTCTATTTACATGGATTTCTGTTGTTTTGATTGGTTCAATACCATTTGTTTTAATAAGTGGTTTGAATTTTTCTCAAGCTGTCTTTGAAGCAACCAGTGGATTTACAACCACAGGTCTAACAATGTTTCAAGACGTTGAACATGCTTCAAAACTTATTTTAGTTTGGAGAAGTTTAATGCAGTTTATAGGTGGCGCAGGATTTGCACTTATAATGATGGGTTCAGTTATTGGACCTAAGGGTTTTGGTTTGTATCATGCCGAGGGTAGAGTAGACAATATTGCTCCAAATATAAAAAGATCAGCAAGAATAATTTCTTTAATTTATATTGTTTATGCAGTTATCGGTGTAATTTCTCTTGATATTGCAGGAATGCCCCTTTTTGATGCCTTTAATCACTCATTAACTGCGCTTTCAACAGGTGGATTTTCAGTTAAAAATGCCAGCATTGGGCATTATAATAATTTAAGTGTTGAAATTGTAACAATGATATTAATGTTTTTAGGTGGAACAGGTTTTGGAGTGCATTATACATTTTGGCGTGGTAATTTTAGAGCACTAATAAAAAATGGCGAGCCATGGCTTATGATTTCTACAATATTTATCACTACTCTAATTATTTCTTTAAATGGTTTAGGGAAAATATTTACAGATTTTTCCGAAGGTTTTAGGCAGGCAGTTTTCCAAACTACTTCTGCTTTAACTACAACAGGTTTTTCAACAGTTGATCTATCAAATCCTTTGTGGATTAATTTTGGGTTGGCTATGTTTATTTTAACTTCCTTAATGTTAGCTGGAGGAGGAATGGATTCAACTGCTGGTGGATTAAAACAATACCGTATTTGGGTAACAATAAGAGTGGTGCTTCATTCTGTAAAAGAGTTTTTATTACCTTCAAGAAGTGTAACAAAAATTTCGGTTTGGAAAGGTCAAAATAGAAATTTTATTACCTATGAAGATATAAAAGAAATTTTGATTGTATTTACAATGTATTTTTCTACATTTTTTGTAGGAAGTATAATTTTATCTTTATATGGTTATAGTTTGACAGAATCTATGTTTGAATTTTCTTCTGCAATGAATGCTGTTGGTTTATCAGTTGGTGTAACATCACCAACAATGCCACTTGGCGCAATGTGGACATTAACAATTGCTATGTTTACAGGTCGTTTAGAATTTTTGGTAATAATTTATGCAATAACAAAACTTGTTTTTGACCTTTATGATAAAATTAAAAAGGTTAATTATAAAATTTAAGCCACCAAAGGGTGGCTTAAATTAATTTTCAACAGTTTTTTCAATAATTTTTAAAGCTTTTTCAATAATTTTTCTTGAGGTAGCTATATTCATTCTTTCAAAACCAATACCTTCATTTCCAAACTCTTTTCCTTCGTTGAGCCATAGGCCATTTTTAAGAAGCTTTTTATGAATGTCTCCCTTATATTTTCTAAAATCTAACCACATTAAAAAAGTACCTTCTGGAATTTGAGTTCTAACATTTGTTTTATTTTCTAAAAATCTTTTCACATATTTTGCATTTTCATGTAAATAACCAAGAAGCTCATTTAACCAATTTTTTCCGTAATTATAAGCTGCTTCAGTAGCTACTATTCCAAATATGTTTGATGAATTTAAATGTTGAGAATTCACTACAGCTGAAAATTGATCTTTCAATTTTTTGTTAGGAATAATAGCATTTCCTATTTGTAATCCTGCAATATTAAATGTTTTGTTTGGAGCTGTCAAGACAATTGTGTTATCTAATAATTTTTCAGATATTGAAATCAAAACATTATGTTTGTTAGGTTTGTAGACAATATCAGCATGTATTTCATCTGAAACTATAATTATGTTTTTCTTTAAGCAAATCTCAGCAAGTCTTTCAAGTTCTTCTTTTTTCCAAACTCTTCCAACAGGATTGTGAGGGCTACATAAAATAAGCATTCTTGTTCTATTGTCTATTATTTTTTCAAGATTTTCAAAGTCCATTTTGTAATAACCATTTTCTTCAATCAAAGGATTTGAATTTATCCTTCTTCCAAGTTCGGAAATAACTTCATAAAAAGGTCTATAAACTGGAGGTTGAATAATAATTTTATCACCGGGATTAGTAAAAGCTTGTATTGCAAATGAAATTCCTGGAACGACACCTGGTATTGGAATAATCCATTCTCTTTTCAGTTCTATGTCATGAACATCTTTAAACCAGGAAATAATTGATTGATAATATGAATTTGGTCTGAAAGTATAGCCATAAATGCCAAGTTTGGCACGTGCAAGAATTGCTTCGATTACTTCTTGAGGTGCTTCAAAATCCATATCTGCAACCCATAAAGGTAGAAGATTTTCATTATTTTTATTAAATCCATAATCCCATTTATAAGAATTTGTACCTCTTCTTTGAATTATTTTGTTAAAGTCTATCAATTTTTTCCTCCTTTCTTAAGGTAACATATGATGTTGGAGTTTCGTAAAGCTTAATTTCATAAAGAAAATAATTATTACCTTTAAGTTTTTCATCTAGTTTTTCCCATATCCACTCTGCAATGTTTTCAGCAGAAGGTTGTTCAATAATATCGTTTAGATAAGAATGATCTAAAATATTTAACACATTTTCTTTTACTATTTTTTTTAAAACTACAAAGTCAATAACCATTCCCTCATCATCTTTTTGGCCAGCAACTGTGACCACAAGTTTATAAGTATGACCATGTAACTTTTCACATTTTCCATGATATTTTATTAAATTATGTGCGGCATCAAAAGTAAATTCTTTTGAAACTAATAACATATTATCCCTCCAGACTAACTTTTTTAATAATTTTAACATATTTTAAAGATTTTCTAATAAATAGAGAGAAAGGTTGATTTTTTTATATATTTAAAAATGAATGCAAATAAATTGGTTCAATATTATTATGAATGTAAATATTTACATTGATATAGTCAAAATGTATTAGGAAAATAAAAGATTTTATTTTCCACTAATTTCAAGGAGGTGAAAGGGATGAAAAAGTTTTTAAGTATTTTTTTAGTTCTTCTTTTTGTAATGATATCTTTTGCGCAAATTTCCTTACCAAGAAATGAAACAGTTTATGTTGCTGGGGCACTTTGGGGACCCGCAACAACGTGGAATTTATACGCTCCTCAGAGCACTTGGGGAACACAGCAATTTTTGTATGTTCCACCCTACATTTATGATCTTGGAACAGATGCATGGCTACCTATTCTTGCTGAAAGTTACAAGTTTGTAGATTCAAAAACTTTACAATTGAAGATAAGAGATGAAGCAAAGTGGAGTGACGGAAGACCAATCGATGCTTTGGATTTTGTATATACTTTTAACCTTACAAAAAGGCTGGGTGTTGGGCCTGGTACGGCTTGGGAAACATATATTGAAGATGTAAGGGCAGTTAGTGGTAAAGTTGTAGAATTTAAGTTGAGAGAAGATAATGTAAATTATTTCCAATTTATTAACTATGCTTTAACTACAATTCCAGTACCAGAACATGTTTACAAAAAGATTGAAGAAAGTGGAATGAATATAAAGGATTGGATTAATGATAAACCAGAAGAGCAGGTTGTTTCAGGTCCATATAAACTTTACTATTCAGATCCTAACATAGTTGTTTACGAAAGAATTGACGACTGGTGGGGTAAAGAAATATTTGGATTGCCAGAACCAAAATATATTGCTCATGTAATTTATAAAGATAACAATAGCGTAAATATTGCACTTGAACAAGGAGCAATTGACTGGATCGGAGTCTTTATACCAAGCGTTTGGGAACTTTGGGAAAAGAAAAAATTACCAGTTGGTACATGGTACAAAAAAGAACCTTATTTCTTACCAGATGGAGTTGGATTTGTATATATAAATAACACAAAAGAGCCACTTAACAATCCTGCTGTTAAAAAGGCAATTGCTTTTGCAATTCCTTACAACGAAATGCTTAAAAAAGCATATTTTGGATATGGAAAACAAGCACATCCTTCAATGGTAATTGATTTATTTGAACCATACAAAGAATACATTGATTATGATCTTGCAAGAAAAGTTTGGGGATCTGAAGATGGAAGAGTTCCTACAGATTTAAAAACGGCAGAAAAAATTCTTGATGAAGCAGGTTTTAAGAAAGGACCAGATGGAATTAGAGTTTCACCAGATGGACAAAAACTTGGCCCATATACAATTTCAGTTCCATATGGTTGGACAGACTGGATGATGATGTGTGAAATGATAGCCAAAAACTTAAGAGAAATTGGAATTGAAGTTAGAACAGAATTCCCAGACTTCTCAGTTTGGGCAGATAAAATGACAAAAGGTACGTTTGATCTTATTATTTCTTGGAGTGTAGGACCAAGCTTTGATCATCCATACAACATTTACAGATTTGTAGGAGATTACAGACTTACAAGCCCTGTTGGAGTTTCAAATTGGGCAGGAGATTGGGAAAGATATAAAAACGAAGAGGTTATGGAATTATTGGATTCAGCTGTAACTACTCTTGATCCAGAAGTAAGAAAACAAGCATACTTTAAGATCCAAAAGATCTTCTACGAAGATATGCCAAGTATACCTGCATTCTATACAGCACACTGGTACGAATTTATGACTAAATACTGGGTCAATTGGCCTACTGAAGATAATCCATATTGGTTTAGACCATCTCCATGGCATACAAGCACATTACCTACTTTATTTGGAATTTCTCCAGCAGATAATCCTAAACCAGTACCAACTTGGTTTAATACTACAGATAAAGGTGGATACTTTGTGCCAACACAAAAAATATTTGAAGATTTACAAAATACTTTAAAATAAACTATTTTAGCCATCCCTGATCTCTCAGGGATGGCGTTTATAACCAATTGTGAGGAGTGGTAATAGATGATATCAAAACAAATGTGGAAATATATTTTTAGGAAATTGATCTTTCTAATTATTACTTATATTATCGCTACAACAATAGTCTTTTTGCTTCCAAGGATAATTCCTGGAAATCCTCTTTCTCAGATGCTTGCCAGCCTTTCTCAAGTAGCTCAGGCAAATCCAGAAGCTATTAGAGCCGCTGAAAAAAACTTGATGGAAGAATTTGGTTTTGGAAAACCCTGGTATGTTCAATATTTTGAATTTGTTTCCAATGCTTTGAGAGGAAACCTTGGAACATCGGTAGCATATTATCCTAGAAAAGTTTTAGATTTAATTATTCCTGTTTTACCTTGGACATTACTTTTATTGCTTCCTGCTACCATAGTTGCATGGTTTTTGGGAAATAGTCTTGGAGCTTGGGCAGGATTTAGAAGAAATACTTGGATTGATAAAGGTGTTTTAACCACTTCTTTAATAGTTTCACAAATTCCTTATTATTGGCTAGGTATGATTCTTATTTACTTTTTCGGTGTAAGACTTGGAATATTACCGGTTGGTGGTGCCTATACTCAAGGTAATTTTCCTAGCTTTAGTTGGAATTTTTTCGTTGATGTTTTAAAACATTATATTTTGCCATTTTCATCAATAGTTATATCTGCAATGGGTGGATGGGCAATCGGTATGAGATTGATGGTGATTTACGAACTTGGAAACGATTATGTTAGATTTTCAGAAGCTCTTGGTATGAAAGATAAAAGGATTTATAAATATGTTTTTAGGAATTCTATGTTACCTCAAATTACTGGACTTGCTTTAAGTTTAGGCGGTGCATTAGGTGGTGCACTTATTACTGAAATTGTTTTTAATTATCCTGGAACAGGATTTTTGTTGTTTAAAGCTTTAACAACATTAGATTATCCTCTTATTCAAGGTGTTTTTGTCATTTTGATAGCTTCAATTTATCTTGCTAATTTTATTGTTGACTTTATTTATGCATTAATTGATCCAAGAATAAGATTAGGTCAGGAGGAATGAGAAATGTTTAAAACTATGTTTAAACCTCTTTTTCAAAACAAGAAGTTTATAATAGGGCTTATAATATTTTTAATTTTCCTTGCTTTAGGTATAATAGGGCCCTTAGTATATAAAGTTGATCCTACAGAAATGACATGGGATTTTGAACAACCACCTTCAAAAATTCATCCTTTAGGTACTGATACTTATGGAAGAGATATTCTTGCTCAGTTACTGCAAGGTATACGCTCTTCTTTATATGTTGGGTTTTTAGCTTCTGTAATTTCTTTGGCGATTGGAACTATTATAGGAACTTTTTCGGCAGTTAAAAGAGGGATTATTGATGATCTTTTAATGTCTTTTACTAATATAATTCTCACAACCCCTTCGGTTTTGATAGCAATTTTAATTGCTAGTTATCTTAATGTTAGAAGCTTAGAGGTTATTGCTCTAATTTTGGGGCTTTTTCAATGGCCATGGTTTGCAAGAGCAATAAGAGCACAATTAATGAGTGTTCTATCTAGAGAATATGTGTACCTCTCAAGGATGGCTGGATATTCAGATTTTAGATTAATTATTGAAGATTTAATACCTACTATTGCTACCTATTCTTTTATGTCTTTTGTGTTGTTTATAAATGGAGGAATCATGGGTGAGGCAGGTTTAAGTCTTATTGGATTAGGGCCAACTCAAGGAATTTCCCTCGGAATTATGCTCCAGTGGGCAGTATTGATGGAAGCAATGAGAAGAGGACTTTGGTGGTGGTTTGTTCCGCCAGGAGTTGCAATTGTAGCTGTAACATCTGCTTTGTTAATTATTAGTACTGCCATGGATGAAGTATTCAATCCAAGATTGAGGGAGGAATGAAAATGTCGAATTCTTTAATGAAAATAGAAAAAGTTAAAGCCTATTATATGTTGAAAGATAGATATGTTAAAGCAGTGGACAATATTTCATTTGAAATAAATGAAAATGAAGTTATTGGTGTGGTTGGGGAATCTGGTTGTGGAAAGTCCACTCTTTCAAATGTTTTAATGATGAATATTATAAAACCTCTTGCTTTAATTGATGGAAAAATTCTATTTAAAACAAACGGATCATATAAAGAAATTTCTTCTTTAAGTAGAGAAGAAGTTAGAAAAGACTTTTGGGGTAAAAAAATGGCATTAATACCTCAGGCTGCAATGAACGCCCTTATGCCAACAATTAAGATTGAAAAATATGTTGAACATTTAGCAGATGCTCATAATATTCCTAAAGATAAGTTTTTAAAGAAAGCTAAAGAAAGATTTGAAAAAGTTGATTTGGATCCAAAATGGCTTAAAAGATTTCCTTTTGAACTAAGTGGTGGAATGAAACAGCGTGCAGTAATAGCAATTGCGACATTATTAGATCCTGATTTATTAATAGCAGATGAACCAACTTCTGCTTTAGATGTAGTAAATCAGAAAATGTTTTTGAAAATTTTAATGGAAATGAAAAAACAGGGAATTGTTAAAAGTATTATTTTTGTAACGCATGATATAGCGACGATAAGACAAATTGCAGATCGAATGTTAGTTATGTATGCAGGAAAAATCATGGAAATTTCTCCGATTGATAAAATAGTCGAAAAACCTTTAAATCCATATACTCAAGGGCTTTTAAATTCTGTTTTAACTCCTGAACCAGAGATTAAAAAGAGGGGCATTACTACTATTCCTGGTGCTCCTCCAAATTTGATTGATCCTCCAAAAGGATGTAGATTTCATCCAAGATGTCCTCATGCAATGGATATATGTAAGGAAAAAGAACCAGAATTAAAAGAAGTGGAACCTGGAAGAAAAGTAGCGTGCTTTTTATATTCGGAGGAGAGATCATGAGTAGACTTATAGTAAAAAACTTATCAAAAACATTTTTATTAGGATTTTTTTCAAAAAGAAAAGTTGAAGCAGTAAAGAATATTTCATTTGAAGTGAAAGAGAATGAAATTGTCTCTTTGGTTGGTGAAAGTGGTTCTGGAAAAAGCACCACAGCAAAAATGATTTTAAGATTAATAGCACCAACAAGTGGAGAGATTATTTTTGAAGGGAAAGATATTTGGAAGGATTTAAATACTAAAAATGAAATTATAAGCTTTCGTAAAAATTTACATGCTGTTTTTCAAGATCCTTTTGCAAGTTATAATCCTTTTTATCCTGTAGAAAGAACCTTATGGCAAGTTTTAAAACTCTTAGATAAAAATATTTCCAAAAAAGAGGGCTTAAATTTAATTAAAGAATCATTGTTTAAAGTGGGTCTTGATCCAAAGGATATTCTTGGAAAATATCCACACCAAATTTCTGGTGGTCAAAAGCAGAGAATAATGATTGCAAGATGTTGGTTGTTAAAACCGAGTTTTATAATTGCAGATGAGCCAACTTCAATGATAGATGCTTCTTCAAGAGGAGGAATAATTAAACTTTTAACAAAACTTAGAGATGAACAAGGAACTTCTATAATGTTTATAACTCACGATCTTGGTTTAGCTTACTATGTTTCAGATAGAATTTTTGTAATGAAAAATGGAGAAATAGTAGAGCAAGGAACGCCTGATGAAGTTGTTTTAAATCCACAACATAAATATACAAAACAACTTATAGAAAGTATTCCTAAGTTATATGAAAAAATGGAGGATATTTGATGGTTATTAAATCACTCATAACTATTTTTTCTTGGGCGTTTATTTTAGAAATAGTAACTTTAATTTATTATCTTTCAAAAGGAACACGACCATTTGAGTTTTATTTAAATTTGTTTTTGTTAATATTTACTTCCTTTTTTTTGCTTTTTTTCATATATAAAGAGAGAAAAAAATTGAAGAATATTGAAAAAGATGACGAAGAAAACAAAATTAATTAAACAATAAGGGGGAGTTGAAATGTTTCCTAATAATTTTCTATTTGGTGCTTCACTTTCAGGCTTTCAATTTGAAATGGGAATAAATGATGAGGATAAAAATACAGATTGGTATCATTGGGTAAGAGATCTTGGAAATATTGTAAATGGATTTGTAAGCGGAGATCTTCCAGAATATGGGGCAGCTTATTGGAATAATTATGAAAAAGTACATTCACTTGCTAAGGAATTTGCAATGAATACATTAAGAATTGGTATAGAATGGTCAAGGATATTTCCAACAACCACTGTAAATGTACCATATGGATCAAGAGATATGTTGCAAGAATTAGATAAAATAGCTAATAAGAAAGCACTAGATCATTACAGAAAGATAATGCATGATATTAAAGAAAAAGGTCTAAAGTTATTTTTAAATCTTAGCCATTTTACATTACCAATTTGGCCTCACGACGCTGTAAGAGTGCATAAAGGGGAAGAAAAAGAAAAAATTGGTTGGGCAAGTGATTTAATCCCAATTGAGTTTGCTAAATTTGCTGAATATATTGCATGGAAATTTTCTGATATTGTTGATTTGTGGTCTAGTATGAACGAACCTAATATAGTTAGTCAGTTAGGATACTTAAATGTTAGTGCAGGGTTCCCGCCAAGTTATTTTTCACCGGAATGGTTTATGAAAAGTTTGGAAAATCAAGCAAAAGCACATAATTTAGCTTATGATGTAATTAAGAAACATACTGACAAGCCTGTTGGAATAATTTATTCTTTTTCATGGATTGATACTTTAAAAGAAGATAAAGAATTATTTGAAAAAGCAATGAGTTATGAAAACTGGTATTTTATGGATATGGTAAAAGAAAAACTTGACTTTATTGGTGTAAATTATTACACTAGAAAAGTGGTAGAAAGAATTAATACTGTAGATTTTGGAAACTTTAAAATCGATTGGACAATTCTTCCAGACTATGGTTATGGATGCAGTGAAAGAGGTTTTTCGAAAATAGGCAGACCTGCGAGTGATTTTGGTTGGGAGATTTATCCTGAAGGGTTATATAAAATTTTAAAAGAAATATGGAGCCGTTATTCAAAACCTTTGATTGTAACCGAAAATGGTATCGCTGATGAATTTGATAGATACAGACCTCAATATTTAATTTCACATTTATACGCAGTTGAAAAAGCCTTAAAAGAAGATGTAGAAGTTTTTGGTTATTTACATTGGTCAATTATTGATAATTATGAATGGGCAAAAGGATATTCTAAACGTTTTGGTTTAGCATACACTGATTTTAATAAAAAAGAATATATACCTAAACCTTCATTGTATTTATTTAAAGAAATTATCACTCGAAGAACAACGGAGCACTTTAAGAAATTTGATCCATACAATATGATGAATTTTTAAAGTGGAGAGGATATTTTGGCAGTTAACATTAAAGATGTAGCTAGAGAAGCCGGTGTATCTATAGCTACTGTTTCAAGGGTTATCAATGGTTCAAATAAAGTTAAAGAAGAAACGCGAATAAAAGTTTTACGGGTTATTAAAAAATTGGGTTATAAACCAATGCCTTCATTGTGCAAAACTTCAAATTTAAATTATACTGTTGGGGTTTTAGTACCTAATCTGGTTGGAGATCATTATAATGAGATGGTTATGGCAATAGAGGATTATGTGAGCAGTGAAGGATTTGAATTAATTGTTTCTATACCTAAAATGCTTCCTGAATCCGAAAAATATGTTTTGGATCAATTTTTTAAAAGAAAAATTGATGGTGTGATTTTGTGCGAATTGTATACTGGCGAAACGTATTTAAAACCTTTCTTAAGAAGTGGTATTCCCATAGTAGCACTAGATTATAACATTGAGGATATTTCATGTGATTCGGTAAATTTAAATAACAAACAAGGCGCTTTTCTAGCAATGGAGCATCTTTATGAAAATGGACACAGAAAAATTTTGTATATTAAAGGTCCAAAAGTTTCCCCTGCAAGTATTGAGAGAGAAAAAGGAATATTAAAATTTCTTAAAAAACACAATGAAGTTGATGTTTTTTATAGTGAAATAGAAGGATATGAACCTGAAATTGGTTATGAGGCAGTTCTTAGACATTTAAAAAAGTATGGAAAAAATTTTACTGCTATTTTTGCTGTTAATGATTGGTCGGCAACAGGGGCATTAAGGGCACTTTTTGAGAAGGGAATAAATGTTCCAGAAGATATTTCTTTGATTGGTTTTGATGATGCCCCTTATTCTAAGTACATAGTACCTCCTTTAACAACCATAAGACAACCACGTTGGGAAATGGGAAAAACAGCAGCTCAGTTGTTGATTGAAAGAATACATAATAGAGGTTCTAATATACCTAAAAACGTTATTCTACAACCTGAACTTGTGATTAGAAAATCAGTGAAAAATATTAGTAATCACAAATAAGTCTAAGTTAACTTAGAATACTTGCCTTTTTTATCTTTGCTCCTTCCTTTTTCATCCTTTCCTTAAAAGAGTTAAATTCACTTTCTACAGTTTTTCCTTTATCCAATTCTAAAAGAATTTTAAACTTGTTATTCGAAAGTTGAGTTGCAAAATCTCCTTTTCTTAAATGATCTAGTATTTTAAAATCATTTTCAAAGATTATTGTAATAGCTATAAATCGCGGGTTCCTTAATAATTTATCCTTTAAATAAATTAATTCAAAAATATTTTCATCAATAAAATTTTTGAGGTTTGTGTTATTAGAATTTATTGAGTCTATAATTGTAACTATGTCATCTAAGTTGCATCCAAAATTTATAATTTTTTTCAAATAAGATAATTTATTAATTTTAGTTTTTTCAGTTTTCAATAAGAGTTTAACAAGCTCAAAAAAAATCTCTTCAAAATAATATCTAATAGTTAAAACCCAATTTGAGGAAATTTCCGGCAAGAACTCTCCTTGATAAATATCAAAGGCCTCTTTTCCTAATTTTTGAGTAGATGGTTCTGAGAAAAATTTTTTAGACAATGATTCAAACTCAATAAAATCTGTATAAGGTAATTTTGCATTTATTGATACAATTGAATTTTTTGATTTTATAAAACCTTTTTTTTTGAGCTTTTTGTTTATTTTTGAAAAGTAGACGGTTAAGTTATTTAGTGATGGTAATTTATCACTTGAATCCCATATTTCTTCAATAATTTTGTTGGCTGATGTTCTGCCATTTTTTAAAATGATATAAACTAATATTTCAATTTCTTTTGAAGTGAACTTTGTATCTTTAAGATCTTTAATTTCAAACCCTCCGAAAGTTTTTATATACATTTTGCACCCCAGCACCTTTCTTGATTTCAATTATTATAACATTATTGAATTTTTTCAAAGTTAAGCCCATGTAACTTTATTAATTTTTTAATTAATATTTTGATTAAAAATAAGGATTATTTTAATATTAATAGAATACAATATATTTGTTATGATAAAAACGAAAATAAAACATAAAAAGATTAAATTAAAAGGAAGGGGAAGGAGGTGTAATAGTGGAGATTAAAAGGTATGTAATATTTGCATTGATTTCTATTTTATCATTGTTTGCTTTCGCAGATGTTGTAATAAATAATTTACATGTTCCAGGGTGTACTTGGGAAAGCACAGAATTGACGAATGAAATTGATGTAAGAGTTCATCAATGGATTGATTTAACATGGGACGCAACTCCATATCACATTTGCGATTATGGATATCTTGAACCATATCAAGAGGAAGGTTTTGTATTCTTTTATTTGCTTTTTGATTCAAATGCAACAGTAGTTGTGACGGTAGATTTTCCAGATCCACATTTTAAAGATGATTTAGGAAATATTCTTGATCGTATTTCACTGGAATTCTTCTTAAAAGAGAGGTATGGTTTAAATGAACAAAGTATATTGCAAGCGACATACAACTGGGGAAGTTTACTTACAAGCCCAGGAGTACCATTAACAATAGGAAATGCTATGGTGGCTGAGATAATAATATCGATGGATACATTGACAGTTGACAAAGATGCAGTCGCTGGAGTATATCATTTGCCTGTTGTATTTACATTTAATCCAACAGTTAGTTGGTAAAA
>JASKLO010000054.1 GCA_030153605.1 Thermosipho sp. (in: thermotogales) | reverse complement strand
TTCATCCGTATCGCCTCCTGGTTTTTGTGTGTGGTTAATTATATATTATCAGGAGGCGATATTTTTTCAACCTTTATTTTTCCTTACAGGAATTCTCGTTAAACATGAATATTACTTCATCATTAACTTTAATTTCTCCACCTTTAAGGACTTTTAAAAATATCCCTTCAATTGGCATTATGCATTTTCCTATTTTTTGAGAAATATTACAAGAAACATGGCACTTTTTGCCAATTTGAGTAATTTCTAGTAAAGTACTTCCAATTTTAACCTTTGTTCCTACAGGAAATTCATGTATTTTTCCTTCTTTTATGGTAATATTTTCAGCAAAATCTCCATACTTTATTTCATATCCATATTTTTTCATTTTTTCAATACTTTCCAAAGAAAGCATTGAAATTTGTCTTGACCAGTTTCCAGCATGTGCATCTCCAACAATGCCCCAATTTTTCTTTAAAGTGGCTTTTTTGACAGGTATTTTTGCCTCCCCCTTTTTTTTCGAGACATTTATAGAAACTATATAGGTTTTAAACAAAATAATCCCTCCAAATACTGAGATACATTATTTTATTTGTTATTATATTATATCATTATTATTTATGACGAAAATGCGAGCTTTCTTTCAAAAAGATTATTATAGTATAATTAATTTAAAGTTTTCAATAATACCTGAAAATATTCAATGAAATAAGGAGGTTTTTAAATGAAAAATAGATTTCAAGTATTTGTTCCAAGAAGTGAAGTTTACAATAACTATTTTGACAAATTAGAGGTTAGAACAAACTTTTTAGAGATAAATACAGAAGATGCTTTGGGTTATGCTAGCTTTGAAAATGTTTTTGCTACTGAAAATTTACCAGGGTTTGATAAATCAACAGTAGATGGATACGCTGTAATTGCCGAGGATACGTTTAAAGCAACTAGAAAAACTCCTGTGACTTTGAAAGTAATCGGTGAAGTTTTTATGGGTGAAGAATTTAAGGAAGAAATAAGATCTGGGGAATGTGTTAAGATACCGACCGGGGGTATTTTACCTAAAGGTGCAAACGCATGCGTTATGGTTGAAGATACCAAAGAATTTGGTGGAAATGTTGAAATATATAAATCTATTTTACCTGGTGAAAATGTTATTAAAAATGATGAAGATTTAAAAAAAGGAAATATAGTATTGCAAAAAGGCGAAACTATAAATATTGGTCATATTCATAATTTGTTAAGTTTAGGAATTACAAAAATAAGGGTTTTTAGAAAACCAACAGTTTGTATTATTCCAACTGGTGACGAAATAATCGAACCGTCTAAAAAGAGAGTAAAAACACAAATTAGAGATGGTAATTCGTATGCTTTAATTGCTTGGCTAAAAAGTTTCGGTTATGATGTTAAAAAGCATAATGTTATTAAAGATGATCCTAAAGAATTCTTAGAAGCAGTAAAATGGGGGCTTGAAAATGGAGATGTTGTTGTTCTATCAGGTGGTAGTTCTGTTGGAGCAAAGGACTATGCCCTCTCAACAATTGAATATTTTGGAGAAGTTTTATTTAGTGGAGTTAAAGTAAAGCCAGGTAAACCTGTTATATTTGGCAAAACAAATAAAAAAATAATATTTGGTTTGCCAGGTAATCCTACATCGTTTATTGTCAGTTCGTATCTTTTTTTAATTCCTGTTCTGAAAAAAATTTCCGGGCATAATGATTATTTACCACAATTAACATGCTATGTTAGGATTACTGAAGATGTAAAAAATACATCTGGAAGAGAAAGATTTATATTTGTAAAATTAGAAAAAAAGAATAATGAAGTTTTTGCACACCCAATATTAGGTGAGTCTGGAATTGCATCGCCTATAAAAATGGCAGATGGAATTGTAAAAATTCCATTAGGTAAAGATATTTTACGAAAAAACGAGATATGTGAATTCTATTCCTGGAAAAATTGCTAAATCCTAAGTTTTTTCTTTATGCTTTACAGTGATAAAATTAAAATGTATTTTCCAATTTAAATTTTATTGCTAAAAAGGAGGGATATATATGAAAAAGTGGGTCGCTGTGTTTATTGTGGTACTAATTATGGTGCAATTTTTGCAGGTACACTTGCTGAAATTAAAGAAAGAGGCAAGCTTATTATTGGTACCGAACCAACTTTTCCACCGTTTGAATATGTGAACGAAAACAATGAAATTGTAGGTTTTGATATTGATATTGCAAAAAAGATAGCTGAAGAACTTGGAGTAGAATTGGAAATTCTTAATTTACCATTTGACTCTCTAATTCCTGCATTAATGTCAGATAAAATTGACTTAATTGTTGCTGGAATGACTATAACAGAAGAAAGAGCAAAAGTTATTGATTTTTCAATTCCTTATTTTAATGCAAACCAGGCAATAGTAGTAAGAGAGGATGGTAATTTTAAACCCGAAAAATTGGAAGATTTAATGGGTAAAAAAGTAGCAGTTCAACTTGGTACTACAGGTGATTTAGTTGTTTCAGAAATTGAAAAGGTATCTATAACAAGATTTCAAAAGTTTACAGATGCGTTCTTAGAACTACAAAACAAACGTGTTGATGCTGTTGTTTTAGATGAAGCCGTTGCAAATGCTTATGTTAAAACATTTCCAAAGTTTATTATTTCAGCTGTAATTGATACTGGAGAAAAATATGGAATAGGTGTTAAAAAAGGAAATACTGAATTACTTGATTTTGTAAATTCAGTTTTGTCGAACATGTTTAAGAGTCCATACGATTTGCTTGTGGAAAAATGGTTTGAGGAAACTAAATAAAAACAGGCAGCTTGGCTGCCTGTTTTTTTGTTGAAAGGAGATGTTGAAATGGAAGCTATATCAGTTGTGTTTACAAACCTCCCGTTTCTTTTATTAGGGGCTTGGGATACCCTAAAATTAACATTTTTTGCTGTTCTAATTGGCCTAGTTTTGGGTACATTTATTGGTATGGGAAGATTGTCAAAAATTAAATTTATAAATATACCTTCTACAGTTTATGTTGAATTTTTGAGAGGAACGCCTCTTTTAGTTCAAATTTCTATAGTCTATTTTGGTCTTCCCCAGCTTGGAATCCAACTTCAAGCATATCCAGCAGCAATTGTTGCACTTGGTTTAAATAGTGGGGCTTACATTGCAGAGATAGTTCGTGCAGGAATTCAATCAATTCCTAAAGGTCAATATGAAGCAGCTAGATCTTTGGGACTAACACACTGGCAAACTATGAGATATATTATATTACCACAAGCATTTAAAAACATATTGCCTGCCTTGGGTAATGAATTTATTACACTTACAAAAGATAGTTCGCTTGCATCTGTGATTGGTGTCACTGAGTTAATGAGAAGAGGTCAATTTGTAATAACAAGAACATTTCAAACTTTTTCAATATATTTTGGAATTGCACTTATTTACTTTATTATGACATTTACAATATCGAGAATAGTAAGATATATTGAAAAAAGGATGGCGGTAGCATGAACGAGTTTTTGTTAGAAGTCAAAAATTTGCACAAAAGTTTCGGGCATTTAAAAGTTCTTAACGGTATTAACTTAAATGTTTCCCAAGGAGAAACAATAGTGATTATAGGTCCAAGTGGGGGTGGAAAAAGTACATTTTTAAGATGTATTAATCACCTAGAAGATTATCAAAGTGGTGAAATTATATTTTTAGGTAAAAAAATAGATAAACATACTTCAAATTTAAACGAAATTAGGACTAAAATAGGTATGGTCTTTCAACATTTTAATTTATTTCCACATATGTCTGTTTTAGAAAATTTAATACTTGCTCCAACTAAGGTTAAAAAAATTTCTAAAGAAGAAGCAATACAAAAGGCAAAACTTATGTTAGAGAAAGTTGGATTAAGTGAAAAGATAAACGCCTATCCTGAAAGCCTTTCAGGTGGTCAAAAACAAAGAGTGGCAATAGCCAGGGCTTTGATGATGGAACCAGTATTAATGTTATTTGATGAACCTACATCAGCACTTGATCCAGAACTTGTTGGAGAAGTCCTAGCAGTAATGAAGGATTTAGCAAGATCTGGTATGACTATGATTGTAGTAACACATGAAATGGGATTTGCAAAAGAGGTGGCGGATAGGATTGTTTTCATTGATAAAGGAGTTGTAGTTGAAGAAGGGCCTCCAGATGTAATTATGAAAAATCCAAGGAACGAAAGAACTAAGAGTTTCTTAAGACATATATTGTAAAGAAATATTTTTTGCTTTAAAAAATTAAATATTTGTTTTTAGTCCCTACCTTTTAAAAGATTATTCAAAGCTATGTGATGAGAATACAAAATCATAGACTAACTTTTTTTACCAAATAAAATTAAGTATTTTGACCATTCTAAATAAATTCTTCATATAATCATTTTCCAAGTATGAAAATTAAGTTTCATATCGAAAAATTTTTTCTTTAAATGTTATAATTATAAAGAATAAAATTGAAAGCTAAAGGTGATAATGTGAAAAAATCCAGTATAGCTTTATTAATTATAATTTCATTAGTTATTTTAATTTTGTTAGTTTTGTTTGTCCCAAAATTTATAAATAAAGCTCCAAACGTTCCAATAAATCCAAATCCCAAAAACGATGAAACGGGAATTTCTATTTCACCAACTCTAAGTTGGGAAGCAACTGATCCTAATGGAGACGAATTAGTATATGATATATATCTTGGAAAAGAAGGAAATTTAGAATTGCTAATAAGTAATTTAGCTACAAATAATTACACTACGAGAAAACTAGAATTTGGAACAACTTATTATTGGAAAGTTGTTGCTAAAGATAATCGAGGTGCTGAAACAGAAGGTCCAATCTGGAAGTTTACAACAAATTATTTACCAGAGGTTCCAAGTAACCCACAACCTGAAAATGGCGCAACAAACGTTTCAACAAGACCTATTTTGAAATGGAAAGCTATAGACAGGGATGGGGATAAATTAATATATGATGTTTATTTCGGAACAAATCCAAATTTTAAAATACCTATAGTTTCAAATTTTGAAACTGCTGAATTTAAACCAGAAAATTTAGAATTTAAGACAACTTATTACTGGAAAATTGTTGTTAAAGATGGAAAAGGAGGAGAAACAGAAGGACCAATTTGGAAGTTTACAACAATTAAACAGAATGATCCTCCATTGACGCCTTATGAACCTTTCCCTTTTGATGGAACAACGGGACAGCCAATAAATATTAATCTAAGTTGGAAATCAGGTGATCCAGATAAAGATGAGCTATCTTACGATTTATATTTTGGTATAGTAGGGCAACTTCAAAAAATTGCTAGTGATTTAAAAGAGTCAAGCTACAAGATAGAAAATCTTAATTATGGAACAATGTACAATTGGAAAGTTATTGCAAAAGATGGAAAAGGCGGAATTTCTGAAAGTCCAGTTTGGCAATTTACGACGAATTATTTACCGGAGATAGATAAAGAAATAGAGCCAGAAGATGGAGCTAGTGGAGTATTGATAAATCCAATGCTAAAGTGGAGTGCTACAGATAGGGATGGAGACAAATTAACGTATGATTTATATCTAGGAAAAGGTGAAGAATTAGAATTAGTGGCGAAAGATTTAGAAGAAAACAGTTATATGGTGGAAGGTTTAGAGAATGGAGAAACATATAGTTGGAAGATAGTAGTAAAAGATGAAAGAGGGGGAGAAGTAGAAGGACCAGTTTGGAAATTTACAACAAATTATTTACCAGAAGTTCCGAGTAATCCAAGTCCAGAAGATGGAGCAAATGGAATTTTAAAGAAAGTAGAGTTAAGA
>JASKLO010000027.1 GCA_030153605.1 Thermosipho sp. (in: thermotogales) | reverse complement strand
TTTCATCCGTATCGCCTCCTGGTTTTTGTGTGTGGTTAATTATATATTATCAGGAGGCGATATTTTTTCAACCTTTATTTTTCCTTACAGGAATTCTCGAATATAATTTTTCTCTTTTTTCTTCATCAATTGTGGGCGTAAACCTTCTATCAAGATTCCACTTTATTTCATTTTTATTTTCCCAGAATTTTACAGCAAGACCTGCTAAATACGCCGCACCTAAAGCTGTGGTTTCCGTAACACTTGGCCGCTCAACAGGTACTCCCAATATATCTGCCTGAAATTGCATCAAAAAATTATTGTTAGAAGCTCCACCATCAACTCTTAATGTTCCCATTTTTATACCAGTTTCTTTTGACATTACTTCTAGTACATCCCTAGTTTGATATGCTATTGATTCCAAAACTGCTCTAACAATATGTTCTTTTCTTGTCCCTCTAGTAATACCAATTAGTAAACCTCTTGCATACATATCCCAATATGGTGCACCAAGTCCAACCATAGCTGGTACAAAATATAGATCTCCTGAATCAGGAACAGAAAGGGCAAGTTCCTCTGTTTCTGATGCATGATTGATAAGTCTTAAATTATCTCTCAACCATTGAACAGCTGCTCCTGCAATGAAAATACTACCTTCTAACGCATATTCAACTTCATTTTCAAGGCCCCATGCAACTGTAGTTAAAAGGCCAGAGTTTGAAAAATAAGGTTTACTACCTGTATTCATTAAAATGAAGCATCCCGTACCATAAGTATTCTTCACCATTCCCTCATTAAAACATGCTTGACCAAATAGTGAAGCCTGTTGATCGCCTGCATCACCTGAAATAGGTATTTCATAGCCAAATATAGATTTATCAGTAAAGCCATAAACCATGCTTGAAGGAACAGGAGTTGGAAGAATTTGTTTTGGAATATTTAAAATTTCTAGAATCTCTTCATCCCATTTCAACTGATGAATATTAAATAGCATTGTTCTTGAAGCATTTGTATAATCTATAACATGAACTTTTCCGCCTGTAAGATTCCAAATGAGCCAAGTATCAACTGTGCCAAATAAAATATTTCCCTTTTCAGCTTCTTCTCTAACGCCTGGAACATTATCCAAAATCCATTTTATTTTAGTTCCAGAAAAATATGCATCTATAACAAGACCTGTTTTTTCTTTTATTAATTTTTCATAACCTTGCTCTTTTAAATCATCACAGATATTAGCAGTTCTACGACACTGCCAAACGATTGCGTTGTATACGGGCTTTCCTGTTCTTTTGTCCCATAAAATAGTTGTTTCTCTCTGATTTGTAATACCAATAGCAGCAATATTTTGAGAGCCCACATGCTCTGCAACTTTCTTAGCTACTTCAATTTGTGAATTTAATATATCCATAGGATCATGTTCAACCCAGCCAGGATTAGGATATATTTGTTTAAATTCTTTATTCAGTCCATAAACATACTCTCCTCTTTTGTTAAACACTATAGCCCGAGAACTTGTGGTTCCTTGGTCGAGTGCTAAGATATATTTCATTTTTATCCCCCCAGTTTAATCCTTTTTATTAACTGTTCTTGTTGCAACCAAATTTGAACCTGTTTCTAATATGTTTTCTACAATGATATCTCCTCTTTTTACAGGAGCGTTGACTCTAAGTTTTTTGATATATTCGATAATTTCATTTAATTTTTTCTTTGGTATTGGTTTATCAGTCCTTGTTGAGACTAATTCCATTTCTCCTTCTTCAACTCGCACGCTAATCGTTAAAATTCTTTTAGGATCAGTAAATTCATTAGTTGCATAATCAACACCGCGCGGACATCTATTTCCTTCTATCTTTAATATTTTACCATTTTCGCCTAGTGTAACTGAAAGTTCACATCCGATAGGGCATGATATACAAGTTAGTTTTTTAATCAATTTTGTTCACCTCCACAAGTACTTCATTTGGAAGGCTTTCAAAGTTTCTCACAACCAAATCAATCATTTCACTTGGCCTTATCTTCCAATTGAATTTTCTAACAACCTTTCCTGAAAATAGAATAGCTGATTTTTCAAGGCTTTTCTTTGGTCTCAGATACATCTTAAAAGGCTCTTTGCCTGTAAACCTTTGTGGCAATAAAACTCCTACATTGTTACCTCTTTTAAATATGTATTTGGGTTTGGGAAGTTTCTCACCTAAAACATATTTTGCGGCATTTCTTCCCGCAATTTTTCCTTCTTCATACACAAAATCTACCAAATCATGAATTGCTACATTATTACCTGCAGCAAAAATCCATTCAATAGAAGTTCTCATTAAATCGTCAATAACAGGCCCTCTATTTATTGGATCCATTTCAACAAAATTTTCGATCAATTCATTTTGAGGTATTAATCCAACAGAAGCCACTAATGTGTCAACTTCGATATATCTTTCAGTTCCGGGAATTGGATTGAAATTCTCATCCACTTTTCCAATTGTTACTCCTTCTAATCTTTCTTTGCCATGAATTTTAAAAACAGTATGACTTAACCAGAGTGGTATATTAAAATCTTCCAAACATTGGACCACATTTCTGATTAATCCTCCTGGTTCAGGCATTATTTCAACTACCCCAAGTACATCCATACCCTCAATTTTTAACCTTCGAGCCATAATCAAACCAATATCACCAGAACCAACAATCAAAACTCTATTTCCAGGCAATCTGTTGTAAATATTCACCATTTTTTGAGCTACTCCCGCTGTATAAACCCCTGCTACTCTTGAACCTGGTATTCTTAAAGCATTTAAAGGCCTTTCTCTTGCACCTGTTGCCATGATTAGTGCCTTCGGTTTAAACACCACAATTCCTTCTTCAGAAAGAGTTATTACTTCTCTATTTATATGATCAATCTTCAATACTGTATAATTATTTCTTATAATTTCATCTAAATTCCCTAATTCTTCCCATAGTCTTTCCATAAATTCTGGCCCTGTTAATTCTTCTTTAAAAACATGCAAACCAAAACCATTATGAATACATTGATTTAAAACACCACCAGTATTTCTATCTCTTTCCAATAAAAGTGTTTTAACTCCTGTATTTTTTGCCTCAATTGCGGCTGCAAGTCCAGCTGCTCCTCCACCTATAATTAATACATCAACTTTTTCTATTCTCATGGTCTCACCTTACCTTTTACAATCCAAGAATTTTTATAATTTTGTTTTATTTCTTCAAGTGGTATTGATAATTCTCTAGAAATTATTTCTAAAATTTTTAGACTACAAAATCCACCCTGACATCTTCCAAAAGAAGCTCTGGTTCTAAATTTAACACCATCTAAAGTTTTTGCCCCTCTTTTAATCGCTTCTACAATTTCTCCTTCAGAAACATTATTGCAAAAACAAACTGTTCTACCAAATCTTGGATCTTTTTTTACAATTTTTTCCCATTCTTCCAAATTTGTTTCTTCCAAATGTGGAATCCTTTTTCTAAAAGGATTAAAATTTGATTTCTTTGAAAGATTCAAGCCTAAATCTTCAGGTATAACTTTTTCAGTAATATATTTTGCTATAGCAGGTGCAGCAGTTAAACCAGGTGATCTTATTCCCGCAACATTAATAAATCCCCATATTTTAGTAGCGCCTATGATAAAATCTTTATTTTTTGTTTCGGGTCTTAATCCAGCAAATGTTTTTACACTATATGAAATATCTATACTAGGAACAAGTGCTTTTGATTTTTCATATACTTCATTTAATCCCTCTTTGGTGGTTTCAAGGTTATTTTTTTGATCCTTTGGAAGATCAACTGCATTTGGTCCAAGTAAAATTCCACCATCAACAGTTGGAACTACTAAAATTCCCTTTGATTTTTTTGTTGGAGTTGGAAAAATAACTGCATTTACTAATCCTTTCAATTTTTTATCTAAAAGTATATATTCTCCTTTACGTGGAAAAATCTCAAAATCGGCAACCCCGGCCATTTTAGCAATTTCATCAGCAAACAAACCTGCGGCGTTAATTATAATATCAGCATTATATTCTCCTTTATCAGTTAAAATTTTCTTTACTTTTTGATTTTGTACAATAATATCTAAAACTTTTTCATCAAGATGAACTATTGCACCATTATCTTTAGCATTTTCTATCGCAGCTATAGATACTTCCCACGGTTCTGTAATTCCTGCAGTTGGGCACCACAAGGCTGCTTTTATATCTTTGTTTAAGTTAGGTTCTCTATTCTTTAATTCCTCAGAAGTTAAAATTTCAAGGTTGGATACTCCATTTTTTACACCTCGTTTTTTTAACTCCTTTAAATATTCAACATCTTCTTCTTTAAAGGCTACAACGTATGATCCTGTTCTTATAAAATCGAAGTCCAATTCATTAGAAAGTTCATCATACATCTTATTCCCAAGCGCCGCAAATTGTGCCCTTACACTTCCAGGGGGATCATCATATCCGCCATGTACAATTGCTGAATTAGCTTTCGTTACTCCCCACCCAATATCAGGAGCCTTATCAATTACATGAACTTCTAAATCATATTTTGAAAGTTCTCTTGTAATAAGACTACCTGTTATTCCTGCTCCAATTACAAAAACTCTCATATGAACACCTCCAAAAACAAAAAGCCATATGCCAATTCCAAATTGGCATATGGCTCTCCATTATCTCCAAGCCTATATAATATATAAATATTTTCTAACTATATTATATCAAAAAACATTTTGTTTTCCAACTTGTTTCATCTTATATACTTTCTCATCAGCTTTTTTGTATGCTTCTGAAAAATCTGTATAAGGTTCTATACCATATGAAAATTCAATATTAAGTTTATTTTTCACTTCTTTTCTAATTCTTTCAACAAGATATTCGGGTTTATCAGATTTGGTAATTATTGCAAACTCATCTCCACCTATTCTTATCAATAAATCCTCATTCCTTATAATAGCTTTAACAACTTCGACAAACTTTTTAAGTAGTTCATCTCCTTTTTGATGCCCGTATTTATCATTAATGGCTTTAAAATTATCCAAATCAATTAATATAAAATAACCACCTACAATTAATTCGTTTAGTATATTTCTATTATAAGCATGTGTCAAAGGATCAGTGAAAGCTTTTTTGTTTAGAATATAATTTTCAATTGTAATCATTTTAAAATCTGAAGATAACATTATAATTAGTCCAACTGAAATCGCAATTACAGCATATCCTGAAGTAAATATTTGAGAAAAAGCAAAAATAGTTTGAACAAAAGCAAATACAGCAAAAAAAGTTGAAAAATACAGTTTTTCTAATCTCAACCTCAAAAGTCTAATTAAAACATATATTAAAATTGGAATCATCAATAGATTTGTATAGGGTGTAACCTTTAAATAAGTAATAAAATCAGAAGAAATTAAAATTATTGCCACTACTGGGAATATAATATACAACAACCATTTTGAAGCAAATCTTTTTAATTTATATGTTTCTATTCCATAAAGATAGAAAACAATTGATAGATAACCTGAAATAATGAATAATTTTTTCATTCCAAGAAAAATTCCTTCATTAAAAGTTGTAAGTCTAAATTGATAATCAAAAAGATAAATGCTTATTAAAATAAGAAATACTCCAAAACTTTTATAAGCACCATTTAAATTTTTTCCTTTTTCATTTTTCAACCCATAACTAAATATAAATGAAATTATTCCAGAAATAAAACTTATACCTAGAGAAATTAAATAAAAATCACTTCTTAGAAAATTCATTATTGTTGAATATTTTGCAGCATCTTCATAAGTGGCTAAAAAAGGTATTTTGTGAATTCCTACGTCGTAAAGTCCGAAATTTTCAAGTTTTAATTTATTATTTTTTTCTTTTATTAATTGTCTATCAAGATTAACAACAATTACTCTGCTCCAAATATTTGAAGTCTTGGTTCCAATAGTGTAAATTATCTTTTCATTTAAATAAACCTTTAATATATTTCCTGATATTTTTGGCAAAACCAAAGTATCATAGCCTAAATCATCAAAATTTGTCTCAAGAAAAATTGTTTCAGATCTTCCATTAACGCTATAAAAGGGCAAATCAATATTCCAATTATTTAATACATATTTATCCTTAATCCAATCATTATTAACTAAATACATTACAAATATAAATGATAAAAATCCAAAAAGAAGATATAAAAAATTTTTCTTCATATTGAATTCCCCCAAAACTTATTTCTATTGTTTTACTATAATTATACAATATTTTTAAAAATATTAAAAATTACTTATTAAATTTAAAATCAAAAATTTGAACTAAAAAAATTTAAACAAGTCAAAATCTTTGTAAGAAGAAATTACCCCTCCCTACTCCCAGTATAACCGACGCGAAAAAGAAAAAGGAGCCTTAAAGGCTCCTTTATAGTTTTTTTTGGTGCCGAGGGCGGGACTCGAACCCGCATGGGGCGTCAACCCCAGTTGATTTTGAGTCAACCGCGTCTCCCAATTCCGCCACCTCGGCAATTCTCTACATTATGAATTTTAACATATAAAAATACGTTGTCAATATAAGCAAAAAACAAAATTCGCCAAAATAAAATAATTTACTCAATTAATTATGTTGAAAAAAATAATACACAACAAAGAAACACATTGACAATTTTTATATGATAAAATTATCATGAGTTATTTTAAGGAGGAAAAAACATGGCACAAAAATTTTGTTCATTTTGTGGAAGGTCATCTGATAAAGTTGAAAAACTTATAGCAGGACCTGGAAATGTGTATATTTGTAACGATTGTGTGGAAATTTTTCATGACATCTTAGAAGATGACAAAAAAGGATTTACTCCTAAAAAAGATAGAAAAGATCTTCCAAAACCTTCTCAAATTAAAAAAGAACTTGATAAATACGTTATTGGGCAGGAAAAAGTTAAAAAGATCCTGTCAGTCGCTGTATATAACCATTACAAAAGAGTTTTTTCAAATGTAGATTTTGACGACGTTGAAATTGAAAAATCAAACGTTATCTTGATTGGTCCAACAGGTAGTGGAAAAACACTAATAGCAAGAACACTTGCAAAAATTTTAGATGTTCCTTTTGCAATTGCTGATGCCACACCTCTTACAGAAGCTGGTTATGTTGGAGAAGATGTGGAAAATGTAATCTTAAGACTTCTTGAAGTAACAAATTTTGATATTGAAAGGGCCCAATATGGAATTATTTATATCGACGAAATAGACAAAATTGCACGAAAATCTCCTAATCCATCGATAACAAGAGATGTTTCTGGTGAAGGCGTACAACAGGCACTTTTAAAAATTGTTGAAGGAACATATGCAAATGTACCACCACAAGGTGGAAGAAAACATCCGTATCAAGAATTCTTGAAAGTTGACACTTCAAATATATTATTTATTGTTGGTGGAGCTTTTGATGGCCTTGATGAAATTATTAAAAGACGAATTCAAAGTAGTGCTATGGGCTTTAATGCTCCTGTAAAAAGCAAAAAAGAGATGAAACTAGGAGAAATTCTTTCACATGTTACTCCTGATGATTTGGTTCAATACGGTCTAATTCCTGAATTTGTAGGGAGATTTCCGGTTATTGGAACACTATCCGATTTAACTGAAGAAGACATGGTAAGAATTTTAACTGAACCTAAAAACGCAATATTAAAGCAATACAAAAAATTATTTCAAATCGATAATGTAGAGCTTGAAGTTACAGAAAAAGCACTTTTTGCAATTGCAAAAAAAGCACTTGAAAGAGGAACTGGAGCAAGAGCTTTGAAAAGTGTTTTCGAAGAAGTAATGATTGATGTTATGTTTGAACTACCCGACTTCAAAAATATTGAAAAAGTTATAGTTACTGAAGAATGCGTTCTCCACAAGAAAAAACCTGAGTTGGTTATGAAGGAGTCAGCATAAAGTGATAATATTGGGAATAGAAACATCATGTGATGAAACATCGGTTGCTATTCTAGAAAATGAAAAAGTTTTAAGTAACATTGTTCTATCTCAAATTGATATTCACAAAAAATTTGGTGGTGTCGTTCCCGAAGTAGCTGCAAGACACCACCTTTTAAATTTGCCTATAATATATGAAAAAGCACTTAAAGAAGCAAAAATAAATCCTAATCAAATTGGAGCGGTTGCAGTAACATATGGCCCCGGATTAATTGGTGCCTTACTTGTCGGTCTATCTTTTGCAAAGGGTTTATCTTTGAGATATGACATACCATTAATTGGAGTTAATCATATTATTGGACATGTTTATGCCAATTATATTGCATATCCACATCTAAAACCACCATTTATTGTTCTAATGGTTTCTGGTGGTCATACTGAAATTTTAAAGGTTGATGAAAAAAAGATAGAAGTTTTGGGTAAAACAGTTGATGATGCTGCAGGTGAAGCATTTGACAAAGTTGCTAGAATTTTAGGATTAGGTTATCCAGGAGGTCCTGAAATAGAAAAAGTATCCAAAAATGGTAATCCAAACAGATTTAACTTCCCACGCCCAATGCTTGATTCACCGGATTATAATTTTAGCTTTTCAGGTCTTAAAACTTCAGTTTTATATACAGTTCAAAAACTTAAAGATAACATTCCAACTGCAGATATTGCTGCTTCATTTCAAGAAGCAGTTGTAGATGTTCTTCTCAAAAAAACATTTAAAGCTGCAAGAAATAATGGAATAAATAAGATTGTTCTTGCTGGAGGTGTGGCAGCAAATTCAAGGTTAAGACAAAAAGCAAAAAGTCTTGGAGAAAAATTTAATTACGAAATTCTAATACCACCACTTGAATTTTGTACTGATAATGCAGCTATGATAGCAATGGCAGGATATCATAAATATTTAAAAGGAGAAATTAACACTTTAGAACTTGAAGCCGTCCCAAATTTAAAAATCAACTCTTAAAAAATACCATTTCTATTATTACGCCTTTTCCTTTTTCAGATAATACTACCATTTTGTCAGCGTATCTTTTCATGTTTGGAAGTCCCATCCCTGCACCAAATCCTAATTCTCTGACATAATCAGGTGCTGTCGAATATCCCTCTTTCATAGCAAGTTCAATATTTTCAATTCCTTTTCCCTGATCTTCAACTCTAACAACAATACTATCTTTTTCTAAAAAACAGTATATTTCTCCTGTACTTCCACTGTGAATAACAACATTTGCTTCAGCTTCATAAGTGCTTATAGCAATTCTTCTAACAAATTTTTCATCAAACCCTTTGTCAAGCAAAAACTTTTTGAGATTAGTTGCTCCTATTCCTATCGAATTAATATCAAAATAATCTATCTTAAAGTAAAAATCAGCGTTAAGTTTGTTGATTTCATTACCAGTTATTAACGACTTGTCAATTTCTTGCTCTAAAACTTTTTTTCTCCTTTCATCATGAAGATATAAAATTCCTAATTTCATCGCAATTGCACCCAAAATGTCGTTTTTTGTAATTATACCAACCAATTTCCCATCGTCATCAACCACTGGAAATCTTCCATACCCATACTTTTCAAAATACTGAAGCGCAGTTTTAAGTGTTTCATTATAATTTATTGTAACCACTCGTTTTGTCATTTGATTTTCCACTTTGTCATTAAGCTTATTTGATTCTATACAATTAATAATATCTTCAATACTAATTATTCCAATTACCTTTTTATCTTTATCCACCACTGGAACTCCTGAAATTCTTTTTATACGAAGAATTTCTTAAACTTGAGCAATTGTTCTATTTGGTAAAACATATATTACGTCACTATTCATAATCTCTGAGACTTTCATATCAGAAAAAATTTTTTGAACTTTTTCAAGTACATTCACAAAAATCATCCCTTCTTTAAACTGCTTTTACATTATTATAACAAAAAAAAGCCCCACACGGGGCTTTTTCTATTTATATTTAAATTTAATGAATAATATACTTAAATACTTCAAGGTCATTACCAAAAATAACTATTCCGTCTTTGAAAATTGAGTTATAAGCACTTAAAGTTCTCCAAAATTCAAAGAATTCAGGATCTTTTTGATATGCAAGTGCGTATATTCTTGTTGCACTAGCTTCCCCAGAACCTTTTATTTTTTCAGCCTCACTTTGAGCTTCGGCAATTATAACAGCAACTTTTTTATCTGCTTCTGCTCTTATTTTTTGAGCCTCTTTCTGCCCATCTGCTCTAATTTGTGCAGCTATACTGTATCTTTCAGCTTTCATTCTTTCATATACTGCCTTTACATTTTCGTTTGGAAGATCAGCATGTTTAATTCTAACATCTACAACTTCAATACCAAAGTCAGATAAATCTGACCTTGCAAGCTTAGTAACCTCAGCCAAAAACTCTTCCCTTTTATCCGAAATAATTTCATCAAAAGTATGTTTGGCAAATACATTTCTAACGTGCGAATAAACAATATCGTCTATTCTTGACTCTGCTAAAGTAACTGTTTTCATAGTTTCAATAAACTTTTTGGCATCTACAATTTTCCATAACGCGTATGTATCTACAATTAAAGTCTTTTTATCTTCTGTTATAATCTTTTCAGGTTCAATATCATATAGCAATATTCTTTTTTCATACTTTACAACATTATCAACAAAAGGCATTTTAAAATGTATTCCTGGAGTTTCATAAGTATTTAAAATTTGACCAAATCTCAACACCACTGCTTGTTGCGTTTGATCAACAATAAACATAGAAAGCGACAGTAAAACAATTACAATTATTAAAACAACAATGAAACTAATTAATTTTGCACTCATTTTGTATCACCACCAATTAGATCATTCACATTTAAAAGCTTTAAAGTACCACTGTTATCAAGAACGAAAATGTTTTTTGTTCCTGTAAATACTTCCTGGAGCTTTTCAATTTTTAAACGCTTCATAGTAATGTCTGGAGCAATTTCATACTCTTTTAAAACGCTCAAGAATCTTTGAGTTTCTCCTTCTGCTTCCAATACTTTTTGCTTTGCATATGCCTCTGCTTCTCTCAATATTTGTTCTGCTTGACCCTGTGCTTTTGGAACTATATCATTTGCATATTTGTTAGCTTCATTTATAAATCTTTCTCTATCTTGCTTTGCGTTGTTTACATCATCAAAGGCGGCAACCACTTCATCTGGAGGAGCAACTTCTTGCATGTAAACTTTGTTAATAAGAATACCTGAATCATATGCATCTAAAATTTTCTGTACAAGTTCTGCTGTTTCCATGGCTATTCTATCCCTTTCCACAGTTAGAACATCATCTATATTCCTTTCTGCTATTCTTTCTCTCAAAACTGATTCAGTTGTAAACCTCACCAGGTTACTTCCGTTTATAATGTTGAATGCAAATTTAACTGGGTCTTTTATTCTGTATTGAACAGCAACCTCTACACTAATAATATTTCCGTCTCCTGTAAGCATTAAAGATTCGCTTACAACTGCTTGGTAAGTTATTTTTCCATATCGTTCTACCGTCCTAAATCCAATCTCTTCCTTTCTTATTGTTTCTACATCAACAATTACATGTGTTTGAAAAGGATAAGGCAAATGGAAATGAATACCAGGTCCAGTTGTTTGTGAATATTTTCCAAATGTTTTTATAAGTGCAACCTCAGAAGGACCCACTTGATAAATTCCAGTTCCTAAATAAACAAGAATAGCAATAGCTATAACAATCCAAACAATAAATTTCTTTAACAAAACTAACACCTCCAAAAAATAAGGTGCCACCTGGCACCTTTTTATTTTCTTCATTCACTCAACTTCAACTTTTAAAAATTCCAGCCATGAATCCTTAAAGATATTATATGGCTTTGGAAAAATCTTTGAGCTTTTTTCTAATTTTATCTTTGCTTTTAAAAAGGTCCAATTTAAAACAGAAACAAACTGATAACATCTTAGAAAGCCAAAATATTTTGCAATGGTTCTTAGATTAGAAATTTCTTTATTTAAGTTTTCACTTCTTATAAGCTCTACAGATTTAATAAATTTGTCAAACATTTCCTTTTTAAAATTCTACAAATTTTTCTTTGGGTGCCCCACAAACTGGACATTTTTCTGGAGCTTCATCTTCAACAGTATACCCACAAACTGGGCATATATATATTTTTTCCGCTGTGTAATCTTGACCCTTTTCCACAAGATCTTTAGCTTTTTTATACATTTCAGCGTGAATTTTTTCGGCTTCAAGTGCAAAATGTGTGCTTCTTATAGCTTCACTTTCGCCCTGAAATTCTGCTGAATTTTTGTATACAGGATACATTTCTTCAATTTCAAAAGTTTCTCCATCAATACCTGCTTGAACGTTATCAGCCATATTTTCTGAAAGTTTTCTTAAAACTTTGAAATGATTCTTTGCATGGACATATTCGGCATAAGCAATAGCTTTAAAGAGCTTTGCAAGTTTCTTTAAACCTTTCTTTTCTGCTTCTTCAGAAAAAATTAAATATTTCATATGGGCCATAGATTCACCGGCAAAAGCATCTTCTAAAAATTTCTTTGTCATTTCTCTCATTCTTCCACCCCCTTGCTAAAATTATAACATACTAATATTATAACACACTAACTATTTACTTTCTTTTCAATAACACTTAGATCACCTAAAAGTAAAAATAGATTATCTAAATTCTTTAAAAATGCAAGCCTGTTCATTCTTATATCGTCCTGCTTTGTCATAACAAATACGTTATCAAAATAACTGTCAATATAAGGTCTTAAACTTATAAGATGTTTTAATGCTCCTTTAAAGTCTAGTTTATCAATACTTTCTAGTATTTTTGGTTTAATATCAATGTATACATTAAATAAGTCAACTTCTGCTTTTTCAATGAATTTAGTTGGATCAAATTCAAAACTATCATGTTTTTTAGAAATATTATGCACCCTTTCAAAACCAACTAAAAGATGTTGAAACTCTTCTTGATCAACAATCTCACTTAAAGCTTCAACTATTAATTTTCCAACGTAAGGTTTCTTCCAAAATCCTTTAACTGCTCTTGCTATATCATACCTTACATTTGAATGGAATAATTCATATCTACTTTCAAAAAACAGGATTAATTCATCTGGAATATCCTTCCCAATCAATTTTGAAGCTTCTTTGACAGCTTTTTCTAAATTTAAGTTCCATTTATATTGGGCAATAATTTCAAATAATGTATCGGTTTTCTTTCTAAGACCAAATGGATCTTTAGAACCTGTTGGAATATTTCCTATGATAAAGCTGCCTACTACTGTATCGATTCTATCTGCTAAAGCTACAATTGCTCCAGTTATATTTTTCGGTACATCTTTATAATGTTCTTCTATACCATATGCAACAATTTCTTCTTCATTATCTTTCAAGGCATAAATTCTACCCATAACACCTTGTAACTCTGGAAATTCATATACTACATTAGAAGCAATATCTGCCTTGGATAACCTAGCTGTTCTCAGTATTCTTACTTTGTCTGAGTATGGGATTTTCAAATCTTCACATATAAAGTTAGATAGTTTTTCAATTCTTTCAACTTTATCTTTCAATGTTCCTAGTTCTTTTTGAAAAACTATTTCCTCAAGTTTTTTATTAAATTCTTCTAGAGGTATTTTTAAATCCTTTTCAAAATAATATCTCGCATCTTCCAATCTTGCATTAATTACTCTTTCATATCCTTTCTTTATTATTTCTTTTTTTCCAGTAGGAGAATCAATAAATGAAATAAATTGATTTGTAATCTTTTGATCTTTAAAAACCGTGAAAGATCTTTGATGGTGTTTTATAGTTACAGTAATGAGTTCCTCTGGTAAAGATAAATACTTTTCCAGAAAAGTACCATTTAGAATTCCTGGATATTCTGTAAGTGTAATAACTTCATCTATGAGTTCTTCATCTTTTTCAACAACTAAATTATTTAGTTGTTCAAATTCATTAATTTGGGTTTTTACAAAATCTTTTCTTTCATCTTCAAATGGATAAACTTTAAATTCCTTTAACTTAAACACATAATCTTTTAAATCTTTTATTTCAACAGGCTCATCTTTAACAAATCTATGACCAAACGTTTTATTTGAAGCTTTAATCCCAAAAATTTCTAAATCTAAAACTTCTCCATTGTAAATTGATAAAATCCAATGTGGAATTCTTACAAAACTGTAAGTACCATCTCCCCATTTCATAGGTTTTTTGAAATTTAAACCTTTAATTATATTTGGTAAATTTTCCTGCAAAATTTTACATGATAACTTTCCTTCAACTTCTTTTCTTATGTAAATATAATCATTTTTTTCAAAAATATCATCTAAAGAAGCATTGTTAGATCTTAAAAAACCTTGAAGTGCTTTTGTCGGATTTTTATTTTCATCAAAAGCAACTTTCATAGAAGGACCTCTTTTTTCAACAATTTTATTTTCCTGCTTTTCTTGTAAATTTTGAATATAAAATCCAAATCTTCTAGGTGCAAAAAACACCCTTAAATTTTCAAAAGTTAAATTTTCAGTTTTTAAGAGGCTTTCAATTTTTTCTCTTAATTGTTTTAGAATATTATCTACTTCTGTTGTCGGCAATTCTTCAACACCTATTTCAAATAAATACTCAGCCATTATTTTCACCTTCCTCGTATTCCAAAAATTTCTTTGCACACAAAGTAGCCATAGACCTTATATCCCTTATATAATCTTGACGTTGAGCAACACTAATAGCATTCCTTGCATCAAGCAAATTGAAAGTATGAGAACATTTTATTAATTGTTCATACGCTGGTAAAAATAATTCCTTATTTATTAAGTTTTTAAACTCATCTCTATATATTTCATACAACTGGAATAGCTTTTCTGTGTTTGCTTCTTCAAAATTATATTTTGAAAATTGCCGTTCGTTTTCTAAGAACAATTCCCCATACTTTACATTTTCGTTCCACATAACTTCAAAAACACTTTCTACTCCTTGCAAATACATTGCTATTCTTTCAAGACCGTAAGTTATTTCAAGAGGTATTTGTTTTAAAGAAATACCTCCAACTTGTTGAAAGTAAGTAAATTGAGTTATTTCCATACCATCAAGCCAAACTTCCCATCCAACACCCCAAGCTCCTAAACTTGGCGATTCCCAATTATCTTCAACAAATCGTATATCATGCTCTTTGGGATCTATACCCAATGCCTTTAAAGATTCGAGATAAATTTCCTGAGAGTTTTCTGGATTAGGTTTAATTATAACCTGATATTGCAAAAACCTTTGCATTCTATTTGGATTTTCTCCATATCTTCCATCTGTAGGTCTTCTACTTGGTTGAACAAATGCAACTTTCCAATCTCTTTTTCTTAAAACTCCAAAAAACGTAGAAGTATGAAAGGTTCCAGCACCCATTTCCATATCATATGGCAAGTCAATAAAACAACCAAAAGATGACCAAAAATCATCAAGTTTTCTGATAATTTCTTGCAGATACATCTTTTCTCCTCCTCTACTATTTCCCGGGTATATATAAACTAAAAGTTTTTTTCAAGTTTTCAACTTTCATTTCATCAATATAAACTACTTTCGTTGGATGAAATGTGCTTCCTACTCCAAAGAATAATAAATAAACACGACCTGGTTTACCAACTACTATGTCTGAATCGCTTGGTACTATTATATCGTAATTGGTTTTTATTCTTGGTTCTTTAAAATAATAGAATTTATATTTTGATAATCCAGGTTTTAACTCCCTTGAAAAGTAAGTCTGATTACCTTTTTTTACTGTAAACCAGCTTGATTCGTTCCCTATAACAAAAACCATAAAATAACCTGTGCCTGGATCATCTTCGAGATTACTCATAATATACTCAAGATCGACACCAAAGTTATTTATGTAATTAGCAGATAAAATATACTTATCAACCAATGAATTAGGACCAAGTTTAGCTTCAAGGTCCTTTAATTTCATCTCATAGTTTGATAATTTGCTATTCAAATATTCTTTTAACAAGCTATATTCTTCAAGTATATTTCTATATCTAATAAAATTACTTATCGATAACACCACAGAAATCACAAAAATCAAAATTATGGAAAAAATAAAAATATATGGTAGCAAAGAAGCTCCTTTAGATTTTTTATGACTATGTAGAGCCATTTAAATCACCTTCCTTGTTTTATTGCTTAAAGCAATACTTTTTAGTAAAAGACCAACCATTACGCTAAAAATCGTAGTTGAAGTTCCACCATAACTCAAAAATGGAAGAGGAATTCCAGTTACAGGTAAAAGACCTATATTCATACCTATGTTTTCAAAAATATGAAACATAAAACAAGATAATATTCCAACGGAAGCTAATCTCCAAAAATCATTTTTAAAATCTTTAATTTTTCTCAAAACTTCAAAGAAAATGAGGGCAAAAGCAAGTAAAACTAAAATGCTTCCCACAAAACCAAATTGTTCTCCAACCGCAGAGAATATAAAGTCTGTTTCAAATTTAGGTACAAATTGCCCGTTTACTGAAGGGGAAACAAGATACCCTCTTCCAAAAAATCCTCCAGAACCAACAGTATTCTTTGCCATTATAACATTATATGAAGCACTTTGAAAATATTTTTCAGGATTTAAAAATGATAATATTCTGTTTCTTTGATAATCTTTTAAAACGAAAAAATACATTAAAGGAAATAGTCCCAATAAGCCTCCAAAAACTATAGTAATAATTTTGAAGGAAATTCCAGAAAACAAAAGCATAATAGCCCAGATAAAAACATGTAATATAGCTACTCCTAAATCAGGTTCTTTTAAAATTAAAAGAACAGGTATGAACGTTGCAAATAAGGAAATAACAAACCCTCTAAAAGATCTATCCACAAAAATATATGATAAAGCCAAAATCAAAGAAAGTTTTGATAATTCAGATGGTTGGAACGATACTCCTGCAAAACGAAACCATCTTACAGCACCGCCAACTCTTGTACCGAAAAATAACACCCCTATTAAAAGCAATAAACTTGTTATATACAAAGGTATTATCATCTTTTTTACAAAACTTTCTTTTAGAAAATAAAACAATAAAATAATAAATAAGCCTAAAATATCCCATAGAAGCTGTTTGTAAAAAAGCGATAAATCTTCTGTTGGTCTTAATACACTATACAAATTTAGCAAACCAAAAAACATTAGAAAAATTACTGAAGAAAAGATTAAAAAACTAAAATTTTTGTTTTCCTTTACTTTCAAAACTAACACCTTCCATTGAAAAATTATTAAGAACGCTTTTTAAAAAATTCATCGGTTTTTTTCAAAATTTTATTTCTAAACACATATGAAGTTAGGTGGCCAGAGAAAATTGTATAAATTTCCTTTTCACTACTTCCAAGCTTCTCAAATAATTCCAATGTGGAATTTTTAGGAATAAAAATATCAAAAATTGCTCTGAACATAATTGTAGGTGCTTTAACAAACTTAGCAAAAGTTAAAGGATCATATTCATAACAAGGCATTGGAGCAGAATCTTTGGTAATGTTTGGTGAATTGAGACTTTGTAAATATTTATAAAAATCTTTTCCGTGTAACTCCCTACATTTTTCAATATTGCATTCTTTGTTTTCTTCATATTTTACTCTAAGGACCTTTGTCGCAAAACTTTTCCAAGTAATATGATAAAAATTGCCTCCAGTAACACACAACGAAAGACCATCAACCTTAAAATAAGCTGCAGAAATTGTAGAAATCATACCGCCAAAACTAAAACCCATCAAGTATTTTTTTCCATCAAACATGCTTTTTATATAATTCAAAGAAGTTAAGGTATCTACAATTGCATGTTCAAATTTTTCCCTCAAATATTCTGGTTTCAAAAATAGTTCACCACTTTTAAAACCCTTGGGTGTTCTCTCAAAGTGATAAGGAAGTATCATTAAATAAGAATTATAACCCAATCTAGAAAATTGCTCTGGAAACCATTTAAGGTACTCTATATTTTTAGTGCCTAAACCATGTATGAAAAGTAAAGCCTTATTTGAATCAGTTTTAGATGGAAAAAAATACAGAGGTAAAATACTTGATTCATAATATTCACTTGGATAGTTCGACTTCAACAACACTTTTTCTTTTGTCTCTTTAATAACCACCGGCTGTGTAGAATAAGAAGAAACATACTTCAACTCTTTCACCTCAAAATAAATTCAAAAACAAATGGTTATTATTTTTCAACCAGTTTCTATATGTTCTATAATTTGGAAGCATTGTTTCAACAAGCTTCCAGAAATTTTTAGAATGATTCAATTCCTTTAAATGCACTAACTCATGGACTACGACATATTCAATTATTTCTTCTGGAAGCATCGATAATCTCCATGAAAAATTTATTACCTTACTAAAATTACAACTCCCCCATGATACATTCGAATTTGAAACTTTTATTTTCGAATACTTTAGGCTAAACTTTTTAGAATAGTAATCTACCTTTTTCATAACTATACTATATGTTTCATTAGCGTACCATTTTCTAAAGATTTCTCTGCTCTTATTAATAAAATTTTTTGACAAGAAAAAAGCATTATCAAAAATTAATTCTTCTGTTTGATTTTCAACAATTTTCAATTTATAAGTTTTTCCTAAATAAAAAAATTCTTCATTTTCTTTGAAGTACTTTTTATTATTTTTTATTAACTCACCTTTTTTTGTTAATTTTTCAACATACTTTTTATTTGAATTTAAAATTTGATTCAATTCTGATTTTTTCAAATAATATGGTATTCTAATTACAACTTCACCTGTTTTGTTTAAACCTATAGAAATTGTTTTCCTATCAGAACACACTATATACACAAATTCAACCTCCACAAATATTATAACATCTTAATATTTTAAATTATAGTGAAGAAAATATAAAATTTTGTATTTTTATTGACACGTAATGTAGATTGTGCTAAAATTTCAATCGCGAGGCGACGTGGCCAAGTGGTCTAAGGCGGGGGTCTGCAAAATCCCTATTCGTGGGTTCAAATCCCACCGTCGCCTCCAAACTAAAGTGGGCTCGTAGCTCAGTTGGCAGAGCGTCCGGCTCATAACCGGATGGTCGGGGGTTCGATTCCTCCCGAGCCCACCAAAAAGGGAGCAAACGCTCCCTTTTATTCTGAAATTCCCGTTCCACCAAAATGGTGGGACCAAAAAGTCCGAGGGAGGAGGTGTGAAAATGAGGATATACGAAACTATGTTCATTGTTAAACCTGATATTTCTGAAGAAGAAAGAGAAAACATTGCAAATGGAGTTGTTGAGTTTTTAACAGAAAAGCTTGGAGCAAAAGTAGATAAAGTTGATAGATGGGGTATTAAAAAGACCGCGTATCCATTGAAAAAGTATAACGAAGCAGATTACACAGTGGTTTATTTCAGAAGTACAGGTGAAAATCTCACAGAACTAGAAGCCTATTTTAGAGTTAGACCCGAATTTTTAAGATGGCAAACATTTAGAAGAGAAGATTTAGAAAAGAAAGAAAGAAAACAAACAAAGAAAGAAGAGGTGCAAGAGAATCCCGAGAAGGTGGAAGAGTGAATTATAATAAAGTAGTTCTTGTGGGACGTTTAACCAGGGATCCAGAAGTTAGGCAAACTATAAATGGTACCCTAGTTGCAACTTTTACTTTGGCTGTAAGTAGACCCACAAGGAAAGGGTTTGAAGATAATCAAGAAACAGACTTTATTAGAATAGTTACATTTAGCAAATTAGCTGAATTTGTCCAAAACTATTTAAAAAAAGGTCGTTTAATTCTTGTAGAAGGTAAATTAAGAATAAATAAATGGCAAGGAAATGATGGACAATTTAGAAGTTCTCCTGAAATATGGGCTGATCAAGTAATGTTTATGGATAAAAAAAGCGATTACCCAGAAGAAACTGAAACTGTTGAATATGACGAGTTATTTGATGATACCGAAAACGATGAACCGCCGTTTTGATCTTTGAAAAAGGAGGTAAATAAAATGAAATATAGAAGAAGAAGAAAACCAAAAGTTTGTAAGTTATGCCAATCAAAAGTTGAATACGTTGATTATAAAGATACAAAACTTTTAAAAGAATTCTTAACAGAGAAAGGAAAAATCATACCAAGAAGAATCACGGGCAACTGTGCTAAACATCAAAGAATGGTAAAAATTGCAATTAAAAGAGCAAGACAAATGGCTTTGCTTCCTTACGTAAAGTATTGACACGCTCTTTGACATAGTGTATAATAGAAACCGCAGCGAGCCAGCGTAGCTCAACCGGGAGAGCGATTGATTTGTAATCAATAGGTTGAGGGTTCGAGTCCCTCCGCTGGCTCCAAAATTAGCGGTGGTGAGGTGCCCGAGTGGCCAAAGGGGGCGGACTGTAAATCCGCTGGCAGAATGCCTTCGAAGGTTCGAATCCTTCCCTCACCACCAGATTTTTTTTAATAGGAGGGAAGAATATGAGAATTCAAGTCGCTCTTAAATGTTCTGAATGTGGTAATAAAAATTACTATACGACACGAGAAAAAAACAAAAAAGAAAAACTTCAATTAAGAAAATACTGTCCTAAATGTAATAAACATACTGACCACGTTGAAACAAAAGCATAATCTTATTTTCGCAGGGGCGTAGCTCAACTGGTAGAGCACCGGTCTCCAAAATCGGGTGTTGCGGGTTCGAGTCCTGCCGCCCCTGCCAAAATTTATTTTTACGGGGGCGATTTTGATGGAAAAATTAAGAAAGTTTTTTAGAGAAGTTAAAACAGAAATTAAAAAGACACATTGGCCTAATAGAAAAGAGTTATTGGGCGCAACTGGTGTTGTTTTGGTTATTTTACTTACTACAGGTGTTTACTTCTTTGTAATAGATTTGATTTTCTCCGGATTAATGAGCAACTTGTTTAAGCTTTTTTAATTCTTTGAGGTGGTATAATGAAAAAAAGATGGTATATATTGCAAACACTAGCCGGTTATGAGGCTGTGGCAAAAGAAAACCTTGAGGCAAAAGTAAAAGCTCAAGGTTATGAACATTTGATATCTAGAGTTCTTTTACCTGAAGAAGTAGTAATTGACGCTTCTGCTAAATCCATTGAAAGGCACATTGTTTCTTTAAATGCTAAACTTTATGTCTCTAATGGAAACCATGTTAAAAAGGGAGATTTATTAGCAGAAGAACCTGCTGTAAGAGTTAGAAAAGATGGCAAGATTGTTGATGTTAGAAACGCAAAAAAGATAGTAATTGAAACCGCAGATAAAAAATTTACTAAAACTTATGTAATACCTCAAAAGAATAAACCAATAACAGGATTAAAAGTAGGTGGATACGTAAAGCAAGGTATGCCCTTATCTGCAGATGGAGAAATTATCTGTGAAATAGACGGAAAAATCATTCAGGCAGAAAGAATGAAAAGAGTAGTTGTTGAAAATAATTCTAAAGAAACCGATGTATATGCAGTACCATTTGAAACCATTAATACTGAACTAGTTAAAAAAGGAAATCAAGTTAAGGCTGGACAAATATTAGCAGAACCGAAAAAAATTATTGCTAAAAGTTCTGGTAGAGTTGAAATTATAGATTATCCAACAAAGAAAGAAATTAGAATCCAAAAAGTTAAAGTTAGAAAATTATTCCCTGGTTATCTATTTGTTGAGATGGTAATGAATGATGAATTCTGGCACTTTGTAAGAACTGTACCCGGAATAATAGATTTTGTTTCATCAGGAGGTAGACCAATTCCAATTAAAGATAATGAAGTAAGAGTCCTTTTGAGACTTTCTGGAATTGAAGAAGCTCCAAAGCAAGAAAAAGCACAACCTGTTAAAATTGAGTTTGATTATGAAGTCGGAGATGTTGTGAAAATAATTTCAGGTCCATTTGAAGGATTTGTCGGAAATGTAAAAGAAATAAATCCTGAACATAATGAATTAAAAGTTGCAGTTACTATTTTTGGTAGGGAAACACCTGTTACTGTTCATACAACAGAAGTTGAAAAAATAGATTGACGTGTAATTCGTGGGAGGGTTAACCCTATAACCACATAAAGGAGGTTAAATTATGGCAAAAAAAGTTGTTGCACAAGTAAGGTTGCAACTTGAAGCTGGAAAAGCCACGCCAGCACCACCAGTTGGACCTGCTTTGGGTCAACGTGGTGTAAACTTGATGGAATTTTGTAAAAGATTTAATGCAGAAACTGCTGACAAGGCAGGTATGATTATTCCTGTTATTGTTACAGTATACGAAGACAGGTCATTTACTTTTATTACAAAAACTCCACCTGCTTCTTTCTTGTTAAAAAGAGCAGCAAAGATTAATTCAGGTTCTTCCGAACCCAAAAGAAAGATTGTTGGAAAAGTTACTAGAGATCAGCTTAGAGAGATAGCAGAGATTAAAAAAGCTGATTTAAATGCCAATGACATTGAAGCGGCAATTAAAATTATTGAAGGAACCGCTAAAAGCATGGGAATTGAAGTTGTAGATTAAAAACATTAATTAGATAAGGGAAGGAGGAGGCAAAATGCCGAAGCACTCCAAGAGGTATAACGAAGTTAGGAAATTGGTAGATAGAGAGAAACTTTACAACGTAGACGAAGCACTAGATTTAGCAAAAAAAGTTGCAACAGCAAAATTTGATGAAACTGTTGAGTTACATATTAAAACAAATATAGACTATAGGAAATCCGATCAACAAATTAGAAGCACTATTTCCCTTCCACATGGAACGGGTAAAGATGTTAGAGTTTTAGTTTTTGCAAAAGGTGAAAAAGCTGAACAGGCAAAAGAAGCAGGTGCAGATTACGTAGGTGCAGAAGAGCTTGCAGAAAAAATTCAAAAAGAAAACTTCCTTGATTTTGATGTTGCTATTGCTACTCCTGATATGATGAGAGTAATTGGAAAACTTGGTAGAGTTTTAGGTCCACGTGGTTTGATGCCAAATCCAAAAGCAGGTACAGTAACCGAAAATGTTGCAGAAGCAGTTAAAGAATTCAAAAAAGGAAGACTTGAAGTTAGAACTGACAAAACCGGAAACTTACATATTCCAATTGGAAAAGTATCATTTGAAAAAGATAAACTTAAAGATAATTTGAAATCAGCATACGAACAAATATTAAATCTAAGACCCGCTGGAGTAAAAGGAAACTTTGTAAAAAAAGTGGTTCTTTCAACTACAATGGGACCTGGTATAAAAGTTGATCCTGCATCAATAGCAGAAGAAAAGAAATAAAGTGGCTCATCAGAGCCACTTTATTTTTTATATCATCTGTGATAAAAAAATAGCTCCCTTTGGACTGAACCCAAGAAAAGGAACGAAATAAAAAACACCCCCGGAAGTGATAAAATATAACTATCTAGGGGGTGTTTTTCATTGGCAAAGAAAGGG
>JASKLO010000026.1 GCA_030153605.1 Thermosipho sp. (in: thermotogales) | reverse complement strand
GTTTTTACCTTACCTTGGAGGAATTGAAATAAGACCAGTCTGAGCAACATAATCCCCAATTTGTAAGTTTTTACCTTACCTTGGAGGAATTGAAATGTAGTGTCGCTTTTGGATATTTTTGTTCGTGCTATTTTGTTTTTACCTTACCTTGGAGGAATTGAAATAAAGTGTTTTAATGTTCCTTGAACCGGAGTAATTCGGTTTTTGCCCTGCCATAGAAAATTAAAAATTGTTTAAGATAAAAATAAGGAGGCTTTCTATGAAAAAAGAGATTAAAGTTAAATTTAAAACTATAACACCTTTGTGGACAGGTAATGTATATATGAAGACTTTTGAGATAAGACCTTCAAGTTTAATCGGAACTTTGAGATTTTGGTTTGAAATTATTTGTTATTTTTCGAATTTAAAATTAGATGGTTTTAAATACGAAAAAGAAAAAATAGATTTTGAAAAATTCCAAAACATGGTTTTAGATAAGGGTGCAGATTTTAAAGCTTTAAATAATATTTTTTCGGAATTTAGATTAAGCTCATCTTCAAGAATTTTTGGGTGTAATGGTTGGAAGGGGTGGCTTAGAATAAAGAAAATAGAACTAATTGGGAAATTTTCGTTTGATAATTATTTAAATTTAAACAAAAAAATAACTATACATAAAAAACAAAAATTATATTTTAGTATGCCTTATTTTTGGGGAACCTATGAAGTTACTTTTGAAATTGAAGAAGAAATAGTTGGACCAATATTTTATCCATTACTATATTTTATGGAACTATATGGTTTTTGGGGTGGAAAGTGGAAAATGGGTTATGGGAGATTGAAAGTTTTAAATGTAAACGTTGAGGGAGAAAATTTAAATGGAGAACAATGGAGAAAAAATGAATTTAAATTTGAATTGTTTGGGTATAAAAACAAATCTTTTTCAATAAATAAAGAAGAAAATGATATTTTGAAAGTGGAAGAAGGTGAGAAAGAAAAGTTTGAAATTTTGTTTAATGAAAATAAAAAAATAAATGTTTTATTTTTAAATAGTTTATATGGTAAAGATTATAGTGAAGCTATAAAAGAACTTTTAAAAATAAAGGCTGAGAAAAAAGCTGAATATGGAAAGGAAGAAATTAATAAAATATTACCATTGATAACATATTCAATTCAAAACAACAAAAATAATTATAAGTTAGGCTTTATTTCAATTACTAACTTTTTGAAAGGAAGTGAAAAGTAATGTCAGAAATTCACAAGTATGAGATATTTGCTATAAATATTAAAAGAAATGATGATAAAAAAATATATAAATTGAAGTATCAAGATTTAAGAAACTGGAGAAAAGAATTTGAAAATTTTAAAAATAATCAAAAAGATTCTAAAGAAATAAGCTTTTTTAATGCAAGTAATGATATAATGAAAAATTTGAAAAGAATAACAGGAATTCTAGAAGAAAGTTGTTTAGATAATTATATTGATAATTTAATTCCTTATTCCTTTATATTATGGATGGAAATAGAATTAGTTAACCTATACTTTTCAAAGGATGATGAGGAATATTATTTAATACATAATCCATGCTTAAAAGATAAAGCCTTTAAAATACCAATGGTTAGAGGCTCTGCTTGGAAAGGAGCATTAGCTAATGCCTTTAAAATATTGATTAATGAGCCATTAGAGAAAAAGCAAGATTATAAAATAAGAGAATATATACAATCATATGCAAGAATTTTTGGAATGGGGTCTAGTGAATTTAAGAACTTTACAGAAGCATTGAGCGAGTTACTTAAGGATAAATTAGAAAAAAGTTCCATTGAAAATATGATTAAATATCTAATTTTTGAACTGGGTTTGAGATTGAAGAAAGAAGATATAGATAATTTTATTAAAGACAAAGAGAAACTAAAAAACTGGATAAAGAAAAAAATATGGGGAGAATTTGGGAAAGTTTCAAAAGAAGATATTCCTTTTTTCTTAAAAACACACAAAGGAAGAGCAGTCTTTTACCCTACATTTTTCGATAAATTATCCTTAGAAGTTATCCATCCTCATGATCGGAAAAAAAGAAAAGGAAAAAATCCCATCTTTTTTGAGGTTGTCCCTAGAGGTTCTAAAGGTATTGTACAAGTTATATATATACCATTTGATGGCATAGAGTTAAAAAAAGAAGAGTTGGAAAAACAGGTAGAAAAAGATAAGGAATTTATAATGTTAGCTTTTAAAAAGGTTTCTGATATAGGAATTGGTGCTAAAAGTAAGTTAGGTTGGGGAAGGTTTGAGATTAAAAAAGAAAAATTAATTATTAATGGGGTGAAGTAAGATGGATTTGAAAAACCTTCAAGATCATAGAGAAGACATCTTAAAAGCAGAAACTGGAGCATTACTATTTAACCTTGGTAAGACTCATGTTGGAATTAATAATTGGAAAAAATATTTTCATAAAGAAAAACAGGAATTTAGAAGTTATAAGGATTATTATAAATTCTTTAAAAAAGAACTTTCTGAAATTGATGGAAACTTTGAAAAATTTTTTTATGAAAATATTAAATTACCTGATTCATCAAAGGTAAATTGGATAGAGATTTTTAAAGGTAATTTTAAAAATATCTTTTTTAGAGGTTGTGAAAATATTAATTCTGGAATAGATAAAGGCTTTCCAAAAGAAAAACTTACTAGTTTGTGGATTTCAAGCGCCTATGGCAGTTTTGTAGAAGATGTAAAAAAATTAAATTTTGATAATAAGAGAATTTGTTTTTTTAGAGATTTATATTATTATTTAAAAAAAGAAAATCCTAATTGGAAAGAAATAAGAAATTGGATATTAGAAAATTTGAAAGAGTGGTATGTACATCTATTAAGCGATAATAGATTTCCAGTTAATGATGTTACTTTATTCGACCAAGTTTATATGACAGCTTCGCTATTTAAAGCGACTTTAGCTGGATTGTATTTATACAACGGGAAGGTTAAAGCATATACTGATAAACCTAGAAATATAAAATGGAGTATCCTTGGAATTCAATATGATAAATTAGGACTTTCTGAAAAAGCATTAAAAGTAGCTAATATAAAGTGGTATAGAGAAAAAATAAAAGAACTAGATAATAAGATAAAAAAGCTGTTAGAAATAGAATATCCAATAGGAAACGAAGTTTATAGAGATGAAACGGGAATATACTTTGTTGTCTTAGAATTTTTAGTGGGCAATAAAGAAAATGAGTTTTACAGGTTAAATGAAGATTTAAAAGAAATAGAAAATAAAATAATTAAAAAATTTTCTGAAGCTTTTGATAATGAAATATATCCTGCTGTCTTTTTAACAGAACCATCAAGAGGATTAATGAACTTAGGACAGTTGGTCGAAAAAGCTCCAGAAAATTTCTTAAAAGCTAAATTAAATTATGAAAATGAAAATAAAAATGATAGCAAAAAGAGAATAGGTATTTGTCAAATATGTGGGGTAAGAGTTGTTGAAAAGAAAGATAAATCCGGTGAATTAATATGCAACACCTGTTTAAAAAGACAAGAAGGAAGAATAGATAATTGGATAAATAACAGAACAGAAGAAACTATTTGGCTTGATGAGCTACAAGACAAAAACGGAAGAATTGCACTTGTAACATTAAAGTTTGAATTAGGCAAATGGATTAATGGTAATATGCTAAATTCGCTTTTTACTAGGATTGAAGATCAAGTTGAATATGAAAAGATTATTAAATCAATATTAGACCTCATAAAAAGAGAAACTAATAAAGGAGAAGTAAGAAAAATTCAATTAGAGCAATTTGAAGAAAAAAATATAACGAAATTTCTTTCTTTATTTGATGAAAATGGTATAAAAAAAACATATGAGCAAATTTTTAAAGTATTGAAGGAAAATAAATCAATTGATAATGTAGAAAATAAATACAAATATATAGTTGAAAGTCTTATTAAAGAAAAAGAGTTTTTGGAAGATTTTTTATTTTATGATAAATCAACCAATAAAATTATTGGGAACAAGAAAAAAGAAAAGATATATTCTATAGAAGACTACTATAAACAAGGTAACATAAAGGATTATCTTTATAAAATTTTTGCTATTACCTACTTAGTGTTCCAAATTAAAAATCTAATTTTAGAACGTTCTATAGGTTCTGAGTGGGAAAATTTTATATTAAGAAATTTATCAAAGGATGTAATTGATTTTGAAAAAAGAAAGATAAATTGGAAAGATTTGAATGAAAGTGATAATAAATTTCTAAGTAAAATAATATTACAACTTCTTCTTCGAAAAAATCCATCCCCTGCAAGACTTAGAAGAGTATGGGAGACAACAGAAGAATTTTTCAAAAGCTTGGAAAAGAACATATTGAACCTTCTAGAAGTTCCTGATGATAGATGTAAAAGATGGTATTGGGAAAATGTAAAAAATATAAAAGATGGAGAATATGTAGATGGTGATTTGCTATTTTGGGTAAGAAATAATAATGTTTATTTAATTTCATCGATAGAAAAAGTCTTCAATAAAAATTCTTTTTTATTGAAAAATATTAATGATCCAAATAAAACTATAAGACTCCTTGATAAAGATAAAAAAGAGGAAAAATATAAACCTTACTTTACAATACTTTCACCAACTCCAATTAGTTGGCAATTTATCATACCTGCAGAGTATATTCCAAATTTAATTGAAAATGTAAAAAAAGAATATTATAAAAATTTCAAATGGGTATATGGAAAGCTTCCTTTGCATATAGGGATAGTTGTACAAAACTATAAAAAGCCATTATATGTTGGATTGAAAGCCTTGAGAAGAATAAGAAGAGATTCACAAGACTGGCAAGATTTAAAGAAAAGGATTTGTGCTAAAGAATTTAAAAATAGGCAAAAGGAAGCTTTTTGCTGTAGAGTTATTGAAGAAAATAATAATGAAAAGTTTTATTCTTTATTTGAAAGGGCAGATGAGACCCAGAAAGGATATGAATTTTACCTTTATCCTGAAACAGGGAGTAGGGTATGGATAGATACAGTTCGAAATTCAAATGATAATGATATGTTTTGGTTTTATCCTAATACCTTTGATTTTGAGTTTTTAGATACAAACTCAAGAAGAAATGAAATATACTATGAAAATGGGAAAAGAAAAATAGATATGAAAAAAAATAGGCCCTACGATATAGAAGATTGGGAATATTTTAGAAGATTTAAAGAATTTTTCAACGATATGAATAGTTCAGAATCTAAACTCCAAAAGATAGTAACTCTCATATATTCTAAATTATTTGATTGGGATGATAAAAGTTCTATAAAAATCTTTATGCTATCATCATTTGTAAATGTCTTGGAATTAAAGAATAGTAAAAAGGATGAATTTGCGAAGATTTTCGGTGTAAAAAGTTGGATGGAATTAGAAAACTTACCTGAGGATGAATTCATTGATAAATTATATATGTTTGTTGATATGTTTGAATTTTGGCATAAAATTTTAAATAATAAAAAGGGGGTTTAGTAATTATGAATCAAGAAATTGTTACAATTAAAAACATTTATTCACAAGCTATGGATCCAATTTACATAGGAACAGGTGGATATACTATTGGAATGGTTGATAATACAATAGTAAGAGATCCTATTACAAAAATACCAAAAATTCCCGGAAGTACAGTAGCTGGGACATGGAGATATTATTCTGCTTTAGAATTAGTAAGTAGTGTAAAAGAATATCAACCAGATTTAAAAGAAATAAAAAGTGTAGAAGGTAAAAATTTTAGTGAAAAGTTAAGAAAAATAAATTGGAAAAATGGTTTTCGAGAAGAAAATAACTGGAAAGGTTATGCAGGAAATAAGATTGCGAGAATAAAATGCACAGGTCAAGATGATTTACCAAATAAAAATGTTGATGAGATTGAAGAAGATACAGGTCATTGTGGACATTGTATTGTCTGTAAGTCATTTGGTTTCTCGAAAAAAGATATATCATCTCAGGGGTTGATTTTCTTTTCAGATTTAAATATATTATTTTTCCCTGTTTTTACAAGGTTTGGTACAAAGTGGGTGACATCAGAAAGATTGTTAAAAGAGGCTGGAATTTTGACAAGTAGTCAAGGAAAAAGTGAAGATAAATTAGTTTGTTACAAGATTACTGGTGAAAAAGATAATAATGAGAAGTATATAAATCTTGGGTGGATGTATTTACCTTACGAAGCCAAAGAGATTGGTATTAACCTTTCTTTATTAGAAAACTATATTTCTTTAAATGATATAGTTATAGTGCCAGATCATATTATTTCACAAATAATAAATTCTAATTTAGAAGTAAGAACTTCAGTTTCAATTGATCCAATAACAGGGGCTGCAAAAGAAGGAGCATTATTTACTTCAGAAGCAATTCCTAGGGGAACAATTTTTTATGGCGAAATAAGAGTTTTTGATCGTAGTAAATTAAATGAAGACTTACCTTCAAAAGAAAAGATTTTTGAAATGCTTGAAGATTCTAAGAAATATTACGAAACACTTGGAGTAGGTGGTATGACAACTAGAGGTTTTGGAAGAATGAGAATTTTAACAGAGCTTGATGAAAAAAATGGAGGAGATAAAAATGAAAAATCTTGAAGCAATTATTAACAAAATAAGTTATGAGGTTGCTCAAGTGATTGACGAAAATGATATTAATAAGATGCTTGGGGTTTTGTCAAATGATGGAGTATATGCGCTTTGGGTTTTTTCGGAGGCTAGATTAAAAGCTAAAAATAAAGCTAAAGATAAAGAAAAATGGCAAGAATTCTGGGATGAAGTATTTGAAGAATTAGAAAAACTTGAAGGATTAGAAAATCTAAAATCATTAAAAAATTCAAATAAAAATGTTAGAGAATTGTACGAAAAATTTTTTCAAAAATTATCCGAAGATTTGGATAAACTTTTATTTTTCAAAGACGTACTTGAAAAAGTATTGATATATGCACGATATCACGCAAAGGCAAAGGATAAAACGAAAAACGGTGGTGAATAAAGTGGAAAAAAAAGATAAGGGAAATTGGTATAAATTGGTATTTAAGCAAATTTGGCCAATTCATATTGGATATAAAAGTTATGGTGTTATTAATGAAACTAGGATATTTATCCCAGGATGGACTATGTGGGGAGCTCTGACAAATGCATACGGGTTATATAAAGGAAGCTATGAAAATATAGATGAAATCTTTGAAGAAATTTCTTGTTTTTGGCCTTCTTTTGACGAAAAAGGAAACAATGTTTTGTTTCCAAGTTTAAAAGGTGGAAAACTTTATTTAGGTAATTTTTCTGAAGAAAAGTTTAGAACAATGTTTGTTGAGACGTTTATTTCAACAGCAATTTTGCCAAGCATGAGATCTGCCAAGGATGAAACTCTCCATGAGGTTGATGTTATATTACCAAAACCAAAAAAAGAATTTGAAACAGAATTAAATAGTAATTCTTCACTCTATTGGGTTGGAATTTTAAATGTAAAAAATTCAGATTTAATATATTTTTTGAAAAAAGGACTTGAAATATTTGTTGGTGGAGATATAAAATATGGCCTAGGACTTTTGAAATTAGATTTTATAGAAGAGCGTAGAGAAATTTCGGAATTTAAAAAACATAATTATTTAGAAATTAATGAAGAAGAATTAAAAGGATTAAATGGTAAGGCTGAATTAATTGTAGAGCTAGAAAAATATATGGAAGGAAGTTCTCTTAGAATAAAAGAAAGTAATTTTTTCATTTTGCTTACAACAAACGATGAAGGAAAAATAAGAGAAATAGAAAATTATAGACTAGTGAAGGGAAAATTGCTTAAAAATTTCGAAAATACTAATTAACTTCTTAAAAAGTAAAATAGCCCCTAAATGGGGCTATTTAAAAAAGAGCTTTTTCAGTGACTTTAACATTGTTTTTCGTTATACAGACACTATAAAGTTTCTTTTTAAAAATTACTTTGAACTTCATAGATTTCCAGTGTTTTGGAAGCCATGGTTTAAACTCAAGCTTATTTTCCTTTATTTTCATTCCTCCAAATCCAAATATTGCTGCTTGCCATGTGCCTCCAGCACTAGCAGCATGAATGCCATGTTCTGTATTTTCCTGGTTGTTTTCTAAATCAACAAGAGCAGTTCTCATAAAATGCTGATATGCTTTTTCATGGTTTCCAATACTAAGCCCTAGTATTGCATAAATACTTGGGCTAAGAGATGATTTGTGCATTGTTCTTTTTTCATAATATTCATAATTTACTTTTTTAGTTTCATCATCAAATTCTTCTGGGAGAATAAACATTGCCATTATTACATCAGGCTGCTTTATTAATTGATATTTATTTAAATTTGACAAATCAACACCTTTTGGCCATTTGGGCATGTTTTTCTCATCAAATTCCTTTATTTCTTTGTCTTCAAGCATAAAATACCCTTCAAATTGTTCTATTAATTTAGATTCTTTATCCCAAGGAATAAATAATTTGTTTATCACATCTCTCCAGTGATTTAATTCATCTTCTGTTATCTGGACTTTTTTCTTAATTTTTGAATATATTTCAGGATATTTTTCCTTTACTATATTTAAATATTCAATAGCTTTAATAATATTCCACCTTGCAAGGAAATTTGTATAAAAGTTGTTATTAACATGTTCATGGAATTCATCTGGGCCTATAACGTTATTTATTTCATATCTATCCTTTTCCTTGCTATATTCAGCTCTACTTGCCCAAAATCTTGCTGTTTCAAGCAAGATTTCAAAACCATAATTTAAAAAGAAATTCCAGTCTTCTGTAGCCTTTAGATATTCAACAACTCCAAGTGCAACGTCTGCTGTTATGTGATATTCAATATCTCCTGTCCATATTCTCACCTTATTTCCATAATAATCTTTTCCCCATTTAGGTGTTTCTTCATCTCCAGTATCAGCTGATTCCCATGCAAATTGAGCCCCTTTATATCCATTCTTTTTTGCATTTTCTTTAGCAGCTTTTAATGTATGGTATCTGTACATAAGCATTGCTCTTGCTGCTTTTGGAAATGAGTAAATGTAAAAAGGTAGCATGTATATCTCTGTATCCCAGAATACATGCCCTTTATATCCTTCACCATGTAGCCCTTTTGCGGCAAGACTAACTTTGTCATCTTCAGGGTTTGCCATAGAAAGAAGAACAAATATATTAAACCTTAAAGCTTTATCTGCTTTTTCATCACCTTCAATTTCTATATTTGATATATTCCATAACTTTTCAATTTCTTTTTTATGTTCTTCATATAATTTGTAAAATCCTTTATTAGTTGCTGATTTTAATAGATTTAAATTTTTTTCAAATAAGTTATCAGTATCTCTGCTAGAAATAACACTCGTGTAAACATCTATTGTTACTTCTTTTCCTTTTTCAGGGAAAAATTCATGTGATTGAATAATTGCATCTATTAAATTCCTTCGCAAGATATTTTCATTAGGAACAATAGTTGAAATAATGGAAACAATATATTTTAAATCCCTTGTGTGAGCTTCAGTGTATACAAATTCATCAGTTATTTTTGTGTTTTTAATTAAATAATGCTTTACTTTGTCAACGGAAGTTTTTTTGAGGTTTAAAGTTCTTGCGTCAATAAAGTGCTCAATATGAATTTTGTTTTCATAATTTTCAGGTATCACTGAATATCTTAATAATGCAAGATTTCTATCTTTAAAGCTTAGAAATCTAACCGATTTAACAGTTGTAATCCTTCCCTTTTTATCCTTTATTTTTAAACATCTATTCAAAGTTCCATCTTTCATATTTAAAAATCTTTTGTATTCTAATATTTCGCAATGCATAGGATTTAAAAATTCATCGTCAATGTATATTCTAATTCCCCAGAAATATGGTAAGTTTACAAGCTCTTTTACCTGAGCTTCTGATTTGTCAAATACACCTGCAACATACGTTCCGGGGGTTTCATCTTCAAACAGTTCTTCGTGTGTGCCCCTTACTCCAATTTTTCCATTTGCAAGTGTAAATATTGTTTCTTTAACATTATTTACTTCAAATTTCGTATCTTCAATAATCCATTTGTTCATATCATTCCTCCTTTGAAAACAGACTTTGTAAGGTTTCAAGAGTAATATTTTCTAAAGATGTTACAATAACTGTTGCATGGGATAGTTCTTTTTCATTCCCATGCCTTGCTATTCCAATAGTTTTCATTCCTGCGCTATTACCAGCATTAATTCCTTCTATAGCATCTTCAATAACCACGCAATTTTCAGGAGGTATGCCTAGTCTTTTTGAAGCAATAAGAAATATTTCTGGATCAGGTTTACCTTTTTTAAAATCATATCCTGTTATAACAGCATCAAATATATTTAAAATGCCTATTTTTTCAAGTATAAATTTTGTATTTTTACTTGAAGAAGCTACAGCAATTTTTATATTGTTTTTTTTAAGAATTTTAATCAAATTCATTGTATCTTCAAATACTTTTGGGGGATCTTTTTCAACAAACTCTAAAAAATAACCTTGTTTTTCATTTGCCATTGTTATTAATTCTTCACTACTTGCATTAGTAGCTACAGATGAAATGCCATCTAATCTTGGTTTTCCGTCTACTTTTTCTTTGTATGTTTGAAAATCAAAGTTATAACCGTGGTTTTCAAACATCTTTTTCCAAGCTTTAAAATGAATAGGGACTGTATCAGTTATTACGCCATCCATGTCAAAGATAACGGCTTTTAGCATTTATCTTCCTCCTTATCCTTTTACTGCTGATAATTTTCCTGTTTCTACAAATTGTTTTTGGAAAGAAAGGAATATTATTATCATAGGTATTGTCATTAATATTGTTGCTGCCATCATATATTGCCAGAAGGTATAATATGACGTCTTAAAAAAGTTAAGTCCCATGGTCAATGTATACATTTCTTTACTTGAAGTAATAATAAGTGGCCAGATAAAATCATTCCATGCACCAAGAAATGTATAAATTGAAAGAGCAGTAATTGCAGGTTTTGCATTGGGGAGTACTATTTTAAAAAATGTTTTAAAAATTCCAGCTCCATCAATTACTGCTGCTTCTTCAAGTTCTCTTGGAAAGTTTAAGAAAAATTGTCTCATGAGAAATAATCCAAAAACGCTTGTAAGTTTTGGAATAATTAATCCTGGATAAGTATTAACAAGGCCAAACTTTACCATGAGGTTGTACTGAGGTATCATGGTAACTTGAAAAGGAACCATCATAGTAGCAAGAAAAAGTGTAAACCAGATATTTTTAAAAGGAAATTTTAACCTTGCAAATGCGTACCCACCAAGTGTATCAAGTAAAACATTTCCAAGTGTAAGTATTGATGCATAAAGAACTGTATTTAAAAACCATCTAGAGTAATATGGTACTACTTCAAATATTTTTTTGTAGTTTTCAAATGTAGCATCTACTCCAAATACTTTTGGAGGGAACCTGAATATATTTATTTCAGGTGGCCATTTCATTATATCAACTCCAAATTTTTCACCGGTTACTGGGTTAGTGCCATTAAGTGGTGTAACTGAAACTAAAAATGCCCATATAAATGGAAATAAAGAAACAACGGCATATGTAATGAGAACAATATATGAAATAATCAAAGAAATTTTTATTTTTCTCCTCATTGTTTTCACCTCAGTAAGTTTCCTTAACTAATTTTCTTTGAATAAATGTTAAAGAAAGGATTATTACAAATAAAACAAGTGATAGAGCTGATGCATATCCCATGTTTCCATATTCAAAAGCGTTTTTGTATATGTAAAAAGAAATTGTTATGTTCCTCATGTTTTTTATCAAAAAATATATCTGGTCGAAAACTTGCATACAACCAATAGTTCCCATTGTAGCAACAAAAAGTATTTGCGGCTTAAGAAGGGGGAGTATTATTTTCCAAAATATCTTACCTGGTGTTGCTCCATCGATTCTTGCTGCTTCATAAATAGATTTTGGTATATCTTGAAGCCCAGCAAGAAACGTAACCATGAAATAACCAGCTGTTGTCCAAATGTTCATAATCATAATTGCGGGGAGTGCAGTATTTGGATTTTCAAGCCAGGCAATTGGTTGAAATCCAAAGTATCCTAGAAATCTATTTAAAATTCCAGGTTTAGAATATATCATCCAGAAAATCATAGAAATAGCTGCTGATGAAGTTATAGAAGGTATAAAAAATGTGAGCTTGAAAAATTTCACACCTTTTATTTTAGAGTTTGCAGCAACTGCAAGAACTAGTGCAAGAAATGTTTGAACTGGTACAACAATAACTGTATAAAAAAATGCATTGAAGAGTGAAATTCTAAAATATTGATCGTTAAGCATTTTTTTGAAATTTTCAAGTCCTAAAAAGTTTGGTATATACCTTTTAAAGTATTTTGCTCCACTTTTTAAATATTCAGACATAAATTTTGATAGTTTCATTTCCTTATTTAGTTTACCTTCGACAAAATCTTTTAATAGTTTTTCCGAGTCAAAATTTTCAAGAACAATTTTTTCCTTATTTTCATCAAGGTTAACCCCTACATCGTATTTTATAAACGAAAGAAGGTCAAAATAATCTTTGATTTCATCTACAGATGAAACATCAGTTTGAAAAACACCAAGATGAAATTCAAGAGCTTCTTGTGGGTTGATTTTTGTTTCAAGATTTCTTGCATTAAGAGGGTTATAATCTGTAAAGCTATAGTAAAATGCCGCAAATATTGGATAAATTGTAAAAATTAAAACTGTGAGAATTATAGGTAAGGCAAATATATAACCTGCTATAGCTTCTCTGGTTCTTCTTTTCATAAAACACCTCCGAAAAAGGAGGGGAAAGTCCCCCCCTCAATTACTAGAAGTATTATTTTCCACTTACCCAATCAAGGTAATTTTCTTTTATTTGTTTTAACGCTTCATCCAAAGTGATTTTACCATAGAATAAGTCTTTCAATCTTGAATTGATTTGGTCATTAGCAACTGAGAATATACCGGTTGGAGTTGGGACTCTCCATGGATGTGCATATTCTGCACCTTTATAGAAAGGAGTTTTAATTGGATCGGTATCTTTTGCAGCTATGTCTTTTCTTGAAGCAAGAACCCCTGCTCTTTCAACAAATATTTCTTGCCCTCTTGTGACAAGATATTTTAATACTTCCCATGCTTCGTTTTTATAAGGTGTGCTTCTGTTAATAGACCAAGAAACTGTGTAAACCATTGTTGATTTTTTGATAAGGCTTGGCATTTCAACAACACCAATCTTTTTATAGACATCTGGATAGGAACCTTTTAAGAAACCCAGTGTCCATGGTCCAGTCATAGCAAGTGCTACTTTTTCTTTTCCAAGTGCTTCACCGATCCATCCTGCACCAACTTGTTGTGGCTCAACCGCTACTTTATACTTTGTAACCATGTCAATGTAGAATTTTATACCAAATCTTGAAGCAGGCATGTCAAGTGCTGTATTTAAATTGTCATCTACTAGTTTTCCACCTGCTCCAAGAATGAATGGAATAACTCTGTTGAAATCTGCTGCAAGCACAAGTGGAGTTTCAAAACCTTTTCTCTTTAATTGTAATGCTTTGTCAAGTAAGTCAAACCATGTATCTTCATTTGTAGGATATGGAACTCCATATTTGTCAAATATTTCTTTGTTATAGTATAGTGCAAGAGTTGAAAAGTCTTTTGCAATTCCATATACTCTGCCGTTGTATTTAAATGCTTCAACAAGTGGCTCAAAATATGCATTTAAATCAAAGTTATCTTTTTTAATAAAAATGTCTAATGGTAAAAGGACGTTTTTTCCGGCAAGTTCTTCAAAAAAGTAGACATCAACGTAGAAAATATCTGGAGCTGTTCCAGCAGAAATCCTTGTCTTTAATGTTTCAAGATAATTTCCAGGAATTGGTTCCCAGTTTATTTGTATATCTGAGTGCTTAGCGTTAAATTCATCAACTGCAGCTTTTATAGCAGCTTCTTCATCTGGGTTTCCTGGCCAACCAGAAATGGTTATAGTTGTTACAGAAAATGCCATAGAAACTATTAATATGGTTAAAATTACCAAAAATGCCTTTTTCATACCAAACCCCTCCTTTTAAAAAGTGAAATCGATTACATTTTTTAAAAAAGAAAAAAATTGAAAAAATTACTTTTTAAACTTTAAAGTGCTTTCTCTTACTGATACTTCAACGGGTAATATTTTGCTTTTAACATTTTCTTTGTTTATTATTTTGTGAAGCATTTTTGCTGCGAAAAATCCAACGTCAAAGATATTCTGATTAATTGATGTTATTCCAAGTATCTTTGATGATGGTAAATCATCAAATCCAACAAGTGGTTTTTCTATACCTTTTTCTTTCATATAATTAAAAACACCATATGCCATTAAGTCAGAAGCACAAAAAATTCCATCGTATTTTTTTAAGTCTTCTTTTTTTGCTATTTTGTAACCGGATTCTTTTGAAAAATCACCATACTTTATTTCTATTTCAACACTTAATTTTTCTTTTGCTTTAAGTACTCCAGAAAGCCTCTGCTGAGTTACAACTGGCCCCTTATTTCCGCTTATATACAGTATTTTTTTACAGCCAATTTCATATAAATGCTTTATTCCTAGATATCCCCCTTGCTCGTTGTCTGGGTCAATGTAGATAAAATTATTTTTCTTATTTCTACCTATCACAACATATGGAAAATTTATTGAATTTAGATATTCTATTCTTTCATCGTCTTCGCGTAAGTCTGTTATAATAAATCCGCTTACAAGTTTACTTTTAATAAGTTTTTTATAGTGTGATAAGCCAGATTTTATATCACAGGAATCAAGGACAAGTTTTAAATCATGGTGAAACAGATATTCAAGAACACCACTTAAAAAAGGATTAGTATATGAATCTTCTGTTGAAAGTGAATTTCTGAGAAAAAGTATTCCAATAAAATTTGATTGTCTTTTTCTAAGGCTTTTTGCAAAATGGTCAGGTTCATATTTATACTCTTCAATAATTTTTAATATCCTTTCTCTTGTTTCAGGTTTAACCTTTGGTGAGTTGTTTATAACCCTTGATACAGTTGCAACAGAAACACCTGCAAGTTTTGCTATATCTTTTATTTTCAAAGAAACTCCCCCTCTTATGTAATCGATTACATTCTGATATTACCAAAAAATTTTTTGAATAAAAAATTTAATTTTTTGTTATTAATTAGAATTAAATTTATTCTCATATCATTAATTAAAAAATTCTAAAGTTTGCCAAAAATTTCTTCTTTTTGAAAAAATGTTTTTATTATTTATCAATATAGTGACTAAATATGGACCGATTTGGTTAATAGACTGACTATATGTTATTTTATCTGGGAGATGAAAGTACGGATTTTTCATATATTTATAGACAAAGTCCATGGTGGGAAGATAATAAATAAATATATTCTGATATGCATATAAAAGATTTGCGGAAAATACGTTCTTTCCATTGTCAAAGTTGTGTAGTAGATGTGGGTATAAGAATGAAGAATTAAAACTTTCTGATAGAAAATTGGTTTGTCCTAAATGTAGAGCAGAACATGATAGAGATATTAATGCAGTAAAAGAATTTGTTAAAAAAAGGGCTCTAGGGATAGACTATCCCAAACTAATGCCTGTGGAAAGGCAATCAGTCCCTGTGAAGTGGAAAGCCTCTCACTTCAGTGAGAGGAGGAAGTCACCTTAATTAAGGTTATTTTTTATCCGTATCACTTTCGGGGGTAAGTCCATATCCCAGGGGGTTTTTTGATTTGTTGAAGAAATAAAAGTTATGGAAAAGATGTGCTAGTTATTTTGCGGATTTTTAATATTTGTTTGGAAAGTAATCTATGTTGAAATTTATTTTGTAGTTTTGGTACGGAATAAAATTTAATGAAGATTATTACCAGCTAGCTATTATCCACCGTAAAATATTGTTAATAATTTTCTTGAAAAAACAGAAGTAATCATAGTAGTTAAATCATGAAAAACTGTTAGTTTTGTTATTTTTTATTTTTAACAATGAAAAGATCTAGGTTTTTACATAGAATATTTACAGTTAGAAAGTAACTATAACTATAAAATATCCAAGTATCTGCAACAAAGTTATCTTAAAAGTTTGTTTCAGTTTTTTCTATTAATACTGCCACGACAGATTTGCCTTTTGATATTATTTGGAGTTTTATTGTTTATTTTTACATTAACTTAGAAATAAAAAGGAGCGCTCATATGAGCGCTCCTGTCTTTATTTTATTTCCAACCTTTTTGAGGGTAGGGGGACATTTGAGGTATTTGCTTTGGTTGTTGCATTTGTGGATAACCATAATATGGCATCATAGGTCCATACTGATACATTGGCATTCTTCTAAATCTTTGTTCTTGCAGCATTCTTCTTTGATATGCCATTTTTTTCATAAGTTCCAGTCTTTCTCTAATAATCTTTTTGTAAGGGATTTCAATTGTTATTCCATTGCTAGAAAGTTCAAAAGCTAATTCAAAAGTGTTGTTGTCGTTTAATTTAATTTCTACAGCTTGAAGTTCAACTTGCATTCCAGGTTTTAAATCAATAAATCTCCACATTGGACCAATATATATTTCTACATCCGTTCCATCCTCTGTAGCAAGGACAATCTTTGATTTTGAAATACCTTTATCAAGTTCAATATATACTTCCTTAATGGTACCAACATATGTTGCGGGGTCACTAACCTCTATATTTTTTAATTTTTGAATGATCCCTTCATAGTTTAATGGTTTGGAAGTTTGTAAATTGAATGGAAAAGCAAACAACCCACCGATAAATAACACAGATACCAATAAAACTAAGGATTTTTTCATGGTTTCACCTCCTATAGAATTAATGTTTAAGAATAAGGTTTTTTAACCTTTTATATTCTTCTTCATCAATTTCTCCTCTTGCGAATCTTTCGTTTAAAATCTTGAGACTGTTATCGTTTGATTCAAAGTGACTTTCATGGTGTGAGTTGATTCCGACCAATAAATTTTTAATTAATTTATAGATTAAAAATACAACAAAGATAAATATAGCCAGTCCAATAATTGGTGCAAGCCATCCAAACCAGCCGGACCAACCAAACCATCCATCGTGCCACATGAACGGTGCATGATACCAATACATAATTTCACCTCCTGACGTTCCTGTTTTGATTATACAGGTTAAACCTTAAAAAATCCTTAGAATTTTTTGATGATATAATCTAATTTGTGAGGTGATTTAAGTTGGAAGAATATATTAGAAAGTTAATTCAACTTGTTGAATATGAAAGAGCGGAAGAAATTAATAAAATGAAATGGGAATTAGAACATTTAACAGGTGAGCAAAGGGAGAAAAAAGGGAGGGCGATTTTAAATCTAAAACCAAAAGTTATTGGTGAAGAATTTGGAATGTATCTTGTGAAATTTGGAAGAAATAAATTAATTGAGACAGAAATAGGTATTGGAGATGAAGTGATAATAAGTAAGGGAGAACCAACTAAGAGTGACTTAAAAGGTGTAATTGTAGAAAAAGGTGCTAGATACATAGTGGCGTCAATAGATAACTTACTACCTAAAAATTTTAAAAATGTTCGAATCGATTTGTATGCAAGCGATGTAACGTACAAAAGACAAATTGAAAATTTAAAAAATCTTTCTGAAAATGGGAAAAAAGTACTTGAATTTTTACTTAAAAATAAAAAATTGGTTGACGAAGGGTTTGAAAAGTTTGAACCATTTGATAAAAGCCTTAATGATTCTCAAGTAAAAGCAATATCTAAATCTTTAGCAAATTCATCATTTTTTCTCATACATGGCCCCTTTGGTACAGGGAAAACACGAACTCTGGTTGAATATATAATTCAAGAGGTTAAAAAGGGTAAAAGGCTTTTGGTAACAGCTGATAGTAACATGGCAGTTGATAATCTTGTTGAGAGACTTAGCGAGAAAATACCACATGTTAGAATAGGTCACCCGTCAAGAATATCTAAAAAGTTACAAAATTCAACTCTTGCATTTAAGATTGAAAATCATAAAAGGTACACAAAACTTGAAAGTTTGAAGAAAGAGTTTAAGCAGTTGATAGACAAAAGAGAAAAATTTCAAAAGCCAATTCCTAAATGGAAAAGAGGGTTAACAGACGAACAAATTTTAAAATTTGCTGAAAAAGATGCATCAATAAGAGGGGTACCTGTTCGAATAATTAAAGATATGGCACAGTGGATAAAATTAAATAGAAAAATTGATGAAATAAAAAATAAGATGAAAACAGTTGAAGAAGAAATTGCAAAAGATATAATAACAAATTCAAGCGTGGTATTTTCTACTAATTCTTCTGCATTTTTAGAGATTTTAAATGATTTAACTTTTGATGTTGCAGTTGTTGATGAAGCTACACAAGCAACAATACCAAGTGTTTTAATTCCACTTTCAAAATCAAAAAAGTTTGTTCTAGCCGGTGATCACAAGCAGCTTCCTCCAACAATTCTTTCTGAAAAGGCAAAAGAGCTTTCTACAACCTTATTTGAAAAACTGATAGAGAAATATCCTTTTAAGAGTGAAATACTTAAAATTCAATACAGAATGAATGAAAAATTAATGGAGTTTCCAAATAAAGAGTTTTATAATGGAAAATTAATTTCTGGAGTGGGAAATATAACTTTAAAAGATTTGGGTTTTAAAGGGATAGAAGGTATAACTGACTTTAAAAATGTACTAGTATTCATTGATACATTCAAAAAAGATAATAAATATGAAAAAAAGAGGAAAGATTCAACTTCTTACTATAATGACCTTGAAGCTGAAATAATAAAGAATATTATAAATGATTTTATTAAATTAGGAGCGAAAAAAGATTGGATTGGAATAATAACTCCATATGATGATCAGGTTGATTTATTAAAATCATTTGATGTAGGGGTTGAAGTAAATACAGTTGACGGTTTTCAAGGGAGAGAGAAAGAAATAATAATAATTTCCTTTGTAAGGTCAAATAAAAAAGGCCAAATTGGATTTCTTACAGATTTGAGACGGTTAAATGTATCTCTTACAAGGGTAAAAAGAAAATTAATTTGTATAGGTGATAGTTCTACATTAAAAAATTATCCTGTTTATCAAAAGTTTATTGAATATGTAAAGAGCAAAGGGACATATATTATTTTGTAATTTATAAAAGAATATTATAAACCTGGCCATCCAAATTCAAAAGTTGTTTTATACGGTAATTTCAGACCATTTCTTTTAATTTCAGAAATCGTACTGATATATTTATCAACGAAAACATAGGATGTAGTAGTTGAATTAACTAAGTAAGTAACATTTTTTTCTGAGTAAAATTTATATTTTATGTAACTATCAAAGTTGATCTGTGTATATTTTGAATTGCCTTCTGAACTTTGTATTTCATCCCAAAAGGCAGCATTATCGGTTAAAAATTTCTTCCACATATTTGCCGTAGAAATGAATAAAATTTTGGAAAAAGTATTTTCGATACTTTCAAAAGTTCTTTGCTCAATTTCAATTGTTTCTTTCATCAAAGGTGAAATAATTAAAACTACGAAAGATGAAAAGAGCAATAAAATTAATGCCATAGTGATATTGACAAGTCCTTTTTTCATAATTTTCCCCTCACATGTTAGATAATATATTTATAGTTCGTGATTTTATAATTTCATCTTTTTTCCATGAAGGTTTCCACTTTACAGTAAATTTTATAGCTATTACACTTGTGGTATCAAACTCTGCATTATTTTTTGCTGTTTTTATATCTATTTTTTTTATTCCGTTGTCAAAATAAACAACAGATATGGAGAAATCCTCTACGTTGTTTAGTAAATCAATTTGTATTGTATTGTTATCTGAATCTAATATAGGAGTATATCTAATCATTGAAACTCTCCCTGTTTTTTTATCAAATATAACTTTTATTTGCCTAAATGATTTTGAAAATATGTCCGTACTGTTGTATATTGGGTAGATATATTTATCATCATCAGACAATTGTATTAACTTTTTAGGTTTAGCTAGATTTACTTCTTTTATTGAAAATTTATCATCTATTTTTACAAATCCAGGATAAGTACCTGAACCTGAGATTTTTGTAACACTTAATTTGGCGTATCTTGTATAGTAACCATCAGCATCTGGTGATAGTTTGTTTTTAATAATTGCCCACTCTATGTCACCAACTTTTTCATTATATAGTGGTGAATAGGTTCCATCGGGATTTCTGATAAAAAAAACAGGGTATGTTATTACATATGTTAGATAGAATATTTTTTGATCATTATCTTCATAGTAATCTATACTGTTGGCAAGCCAACTATAATTTACTATTTCAGTAAATAACCTTCCTTTTGGAACATAAGTTTTGCTTTTCCCAGGTACATAGGTAGGAATATAAAGATTTTTAAGTAAGTTGGATCCACTACCAGCAAACTTCACTTCATCATCAAGGATGTCAAACAAAAGTGAAATATAACTTTCTGCATATAAAGTTTCTACATTTAATTTTGATATTTTATATGATTCTAGAGAATTAGTAACAATTAAGTAAATCATTAAAAAAGTAATGGAAGTAATAATTAAAGTCACTAACAATTCGACAAAAGTAAAAGCTTTTTTCATTGTATCACTCCAAAATTTCTGGTAATGAGTTTGTGACTTTCATTATCTTATATTCTTCATTCAATTGTAGCTTAATTTCCATATTGCTATAATCAAATGTGAAAGCTCCTTTGGAGAGCTTTAAAAACATACCATCACGGGAGTAAATATTTATATTATTAACAATTAAATTGTCAATATATACATCTATTTGGTCAGGTATTTCAACAATTACTTCATTTCCGTTGTCAGATACACCATCTAAATTATTATCAACAAATGATGAAAATTTTTTATTTTCATATTTTATGCACATAACTTGGTCTTTTAGAAAAGCTTCTCTTCTAGTTGAAACGAAAAGATAGAAAACTCTTTGAATCGAATTATTAAGTTTTGCTTGGTTTGATAGTTTGATATAAACAACTGTGAACATTCCATATACGAGGCCGAAGATAATAGCCATTATAATTAACACAGTTAAAACTTCAACTAATGAAAAGCCACTTTTTGAATTTTTTATCATTGTTGAGGCACCACCTGAGTTTCAATGTATTTTCCATCTGGAGCAACAACACGTACAGTAACAACAATTATATCGGAGAAAATAATCCCTTTTTCATTGGAAACCATTGTAATTTTATCTTTTAAGTTCTCAGTTTTCTTTATGATTTGGATGGTGTATTCTCTGTTGTTATATATTTTTTTGAAAGTTTCGGAAGAAATTGAGGAGGCGTTCATATATGTTAAAGTTTCAGCTTCGTTTAATAAAATATTTGAAAGTTCAATAAGATATCTGTTTTCCAAAGATTTTTTAAGCAAATTTCCCGTGGGAACATAGGCAATTCCAACAGACATTGCTATAATAAGTAGAGCAACTAAAGATTCAATGATCAAAGAACCTTTTCTCATATGCTTATTCCCCTTTTGTCCAGTTAAAGTTTTTAATTATTACTTGAGATGAAGTTGTTTCAACTTTATATTCTAATTCTACCAAATGCGGTGCTGAATATGAACTTTCAGGTATCAAAATAATAATTATTTGAGGATCTGGAACAGGTTTGCTAAAAGAAATTGTAGATGTAAATTTATTTTGAATTGGCATTTTTGTAGTACATCCAGGAACTAATGGATAACTGTCAACATCAATTAACTGTGGATCTTTAATACCAGATTTAATATACCTTACTTCAAAATAACCATTACCCAAACTAGTGTCAAATTTTAAATTTATAGTTATACTCTTAATAAAATTTTGTGGCATATCTTTTGGAAGAATTCCAAGAACATTTGGTATGTAATCACTTATTAGTACGCCTTTTTCAGTATTATAAAGATTTTCAGTTTTAGTAAAAATTTTGTAATAGTTTCCGGAGTTATTTCCATCTGCTGCCACAAGATCAGGAATGCCGTCATTGTTGAGATCCCCAATTGTACCTGCATCAAAGTCATATGGTGGATTGTTGTCTTTTGAGTAACTTCCATGTACAAGTTCAAGGCTTAAGTATTGAGGTTTGTTATTGTTAGTTATTCCTATGCCTTTAAAAAGATAGACACTACCACCAAAGTTTTTTCTTTGCCTCCAAGCATATGTTCCCACAAAAATATCTTTGTACCCATCTCTGTCAATGTCAGTAATTTTTATAATAGTTGGTGCAAAACTTGGTAAATCTTTAGGAATTTTGGAGTTTGGAATTGAAGTATCTACATAAGTTGTAGGGCCTAGTTTACCATCATTTTCTACTATTTTAAGGCTATCTTTTTTATCAAAAACAAGTTGGTTATTAACAATTTTCCCAAAATAAATAATAATATTTTTTTTATTGGTATGTCCAGCAACTATATCAACTATTCCATCGTTGTTTACATCTCCTATATCAAGAACTCCTGCACCTTGTTTTTCATCAGAAGATATACTTCTATCTTCAAAAAGATAAATTATATTTTTTTCGTTAAAAAATCTATAATTACCTTTTTTATAATCATTTAACCAAACCCAAAATCTTCCCTTTTGATCCAGATATAGAATATCTTTATATCCATCACCATTATAATCCAAACTGGCCATTGCAGAAACAGTCCAATAAGTTACAAAACCTTTGCCGGCTTTTTTATTATTTATTTTAACTTTATTATAATTAATTCTATAATAATAAACCGTAGATGGCGAAAGAGCATTGCTGACGTATTGAGCATAATACCATGAGTTATACAAAAATAAATCTAGTCTTCCATCATTATCAAAATCATCTATAATCATTGTTCCATCACCATTACGTATGGGTAAATAGTAACTTTTAATATCTTTTAGAATTAAGTTTCCATGTTTATCAAACCCTCTATTTTCTTTGATTACAACTTTGCCATGATATGTAACAGAAATAATGTCAGCAAAGCCGTCGTTGTCGTAGTCAACTGCAAATGTTTGGGAAACATCTTGAAAAGGGCCAGAGCCGGGGTCTGTAGAAACAGAATTGATTTTATAAACATTCACTGCAACTATTTTTCCTTTAACAACTCTAGTAGCAATGTTTTTTACAAAAATTGCTCCCCAAGCTTTTTCTGGATATTGTTGGCTATAATTTTCAATAGGAAATTTAGCAGTAAAAGTTCCTGCCATTAAAAAGATTTCTAATAAAATCAAGCTAATAATTAAAAATTTCTTTGTCATGAAAAAACACCTCCTCTGTATTTAACATAAAATTATATCATAAAATTATAAAAGTTGAATGTAAGCTTTAGTATAATTTAAAATGTAGAAAAAGTTAATAAAGTTAAAGGATTTTCAAAATCAATACTATTCAAGAAAAATAAATGGTTGAAATTTTGGAAGAAAACAGTTAGGAAAATTCCAATAAGTATATTAAAAAACAGCGATTACTTGGTAACAAAAATTGAAGTATTTATTTGTTTGTATGATACAATAATTTTTGAGAATGACTTCCTTGAAATTTATTAAACTTATTATGCAAGATTTCCGGTAATTAGTCAAGTAAGAGATAGAGAGAAAAACAAAAATATTTAGTCATATAATATGGCTTTTGAGGATTAAATATTCATATTCACAT
>JASKLO010000002.1 GCA_030153605.1 Thermosipho sp. (in: thermotogales) | reverse complement strand
AGGTTAAAAAACATGGCTCCGGTGGAATACCGAAACCATGTTGTTTGAAAAGTGTATAGTTATTTTTTTATCCGTTTCACTTTCGGGGGTAAGTCCACTAAAAGGGGGGTTTTTTATTATTAAATTTGTGAAAAATATCAACAATTAAATTTGCCAAATTTTATTAATTTTCTTGTTTTAACAGCATAATTTCGAATTATGTAAAAAATTGTTTTAATAAAAATAACATATTGTATGTGAATTTTTTTACTTTTAATGTTATAATAAAATTGGAATAAGACTAATATAGGAGGTGGCCATATTGGAAACTTGTGAAAAACATATCGAACTCTATAAAGAGCTAGATAAATATATTGAAAATCTTAAAGGTAAAAAAGGAGTTTTAATAAATGTTTTGCATAAAGCACAAGAGTTATTTGGCTGGCTTCCATCTGAAGTTCAAGAATACATTGCCGAAAAATTAAACGTATCACCATCCACGGTATATGGAGTAGTTACATTTTATAATTTCTTTTCGACAAAACCAAAAGGAAAAAATCAAGTAAAAATTTGCTTAGGAACAGCATGTTATGTAAAAGGTGCAGATAGAGTAATGGAAAGATTTTTAAGCGAATTAGGAGTTAGTGAAGGTGAAGTTACTAAAGATGGTAAGTTTTCCGTTCATGGTGTTAGATGTTTAGGTGCTTGTAGTATGGCTCCTGTTGTTTTAATTGGCGAAAAGGATTTTTATGGTAAAGTCACTCCTGATATGGTTCCAAAAATTATTAAAAAGTATAAAGAGGGGGGAGAATAATGTCTAAAATTAAAAGTTTAGAAGATCTTATGAAAATTAAGGAAGAAACTTTAAAAAACGTTAAAATGAGAGAATCAGGTAAAAGAGGAAAAATAATTGTCGCAATGGGTACATGTGGTATTGCGGCTGGAGCAAAAGAAACATTAAATGCTATAGTTGAAGCTTTAAACGAATTTAACATAGATGACATTACTGTTGTTCAATCTGGTTGTATGGGATTATGTGAAGTTGAACCAACTGTAAAGGTTGAAATTGATGGGGAAATTCCTGTTACATATGGACATGTAACACCGGAAAATGCGAAAAGAATTGTAAAACAGCACATTGTTGCAGGTAATCCTGTTGGTGATCTAATAGTAAAACAAGGAGAAGAATAAGGAGGTTTGAATATGCCCCTAACTACAAATACAATTTTAATTTGTGCAGGCGGTGCATGTATTTCTTCTGGCGAAGAAAGTGTAAAAGAAGCACTTGAAAGAAAAATTAAAGAATACAATCTTCAAGATGCAATTAAAATTGTAGAAACAGGATGTATGGGTGCTTGTAGTGTTGGCCCGCTGATGGTCATTTATCCAGAAGGAGTTTATTATCAGAAATTAACTCCCAAAGCTGCAGAAAAAATTGTAGAAGAACATCTTTTAAAAGGGAGAATTGTAGAAGATTATTTATACAAAGGTGATAAGGGAAAAATAGTCCCTCAACCACAAAAAGAAATTCCATTCTTTTCTAGACAGGTAAAAATTGCTACACGTAATTTAGGAATAATTGATCCACTAAATATTGAAGAATATATTGCAAAAGATGGATATTTTGCATTATATAAAGTTCTAATAGAAATGTCACCTGAAGAAGTTATAAATATAATAAAAGAAAGTGGACTTAGAGGTAGAGGAGGAGCAGGTTTCCCAACAGGTTTAAAATGGGAATTTGCAAGAAAATCACCTGGAAATGAAAAATATATGATCTGTAACGCAGATGAAGGTGATCCAGGCGCATTTATGGATAGATCAATTTTAGAAGGCGATCCTCACACAATTATTGAAGCAATGACAATTGCTGGTTATGCAATTGGAGCAAGCAAAGGATATGTCTACGTTAGAGCCGAATATCCTATAGCAATCGAAAGATTAACAGAAGCGTTAAAACAAGCTCATGAATATGGATTCTTAGGTGAAAACATTTTTGATAGTGGATTTTCATTTGATATAGAAATTAGAATCGGAGCGGGCGCATTTGTATGTGGTGAGGAAACAGCTTTAATAAATTCTATTGAGGGTAAACGAGGCCAACCTAGAGTTAAACCTCCTTACCCTGCTCAAAAAGGACTTTGGGGAAAACCAACTAATATTAATAATGTAGAAACACTAGCTTGTGTTCCTCCTATTATCATTAATGGCCCTCAATGGTTCAGACAATGGGGAACTGAAAAATCTCCTGGCACCAAAGTTTTTGCACTTGCAGGAAAAATCAAAAATACTGGACTTGTAGAAGTTCCTATGGGAATTACTCTAAGAGAATTAATTTATGAAATAGGTGGTGGTTCACCTACAGGTAAAAAAATCAAAGCTGTTCAAACAGGAGGACCTAGTGGAGGAGTAATCCCAGAAGAATATTTTGACACACCAGTAGATTTTGAATCGCTTACTCAATTAGGAGCAATAATTGGTTCTGGTGGAATGATTGTTCTAGATGAAGATGACTGTATGGTAGATGTTGCAAAGTTCTTCTTAGAATTTACAGTTGAAGAATCTTGTGGAAAATGTACTCCGTGCCGAGAAGGAACCAAAAAAATGTATGAAATTCTCGAAAAAATCACACAAGGTGAAGGAACTGAGGAAGATATAGTTCTGCTAGAAAACTTAGGAAATGTTATAAAAGATTCATCGTTGTGTGGACTAGGCCAAACTGCTCCAAATCCCGTTTTATCAACACTAAGATACTATAAAGATGAGTATTTAGCCCATGTTAGAGATAAAAAATGTCCTGCTAAAAAATGTAGAGATTTAATAAGTTATGTAATAGATAGCACAAAATGTGTTGGTTGTACAGCTTGTGCAAGGGTATGTCCGGTTAGTTGTATAAGTGGAGAAGTAAAAAAACCTCACGAAATTGATCAAGATGCTTGTATTAAATGTGGAAGCTGTTTCGAAGTTTGTAGATTTGGAGCAATTAGTAAAGTAACTCCAGCTTTAGATTAAATTAGAGGGGGGTCGCTAAATGATAGATTTAAAAGAAATTAAAGAAATTGTACAGGAAACTAAAAAAGAAGCTTTAGAAGAACAAGATATATTAATTTATACTCTTCACAAAATACTAGACAAAATTGAAAACAATTATATTCCAGACGAAGTAGCTAAAATAGTAAGCGAAGAATTGAAAATTCCTCTTTCAAAAGTTTATGAAGTTCTAACTTTTTATACAATGTTTTCTACCAAGCCACGCGGAAAATACATTATTAGAGTTTGTACAAGTCTTCCATGCCATGTTGTTAATGGAAGAGAAATTATTCAAGCAATTAAAGAGGAATTAAAAATTGATTTTGGTCAAACTACAAATGATGGTTTATTTACTCTCGAAGAATCAAGTTGTTTAGGGCTTTGTGGAGTATCACCAGTTATTATGATAAATCAAGACTACTTTGGTGATCTCACCCCCGAAAAAGTCAAAGAAATTTTAAGGAAAATAAAAGGGGGTGAAAAAATATGAAACCAATAACAGTTTTAGTATCTGTTGATAGTAATAGTGTTCTTTTAGGAGCAAAAGAATTTTTTAAGTATTTAAATGAACTAATCAAAGAACACAACTTAGATTCAATTGTTGATCTTCTAGAAACAGGTACAATCGGCAATTATAATGGAGTAACAATAGCAATAATGCCTGACAATGTCTTTTATAATGTAAAGACTAAAGAAGATGTTTTTAGAATATTTGAGGAACATATTTTAAAAGGTAGGCGTGTACTAGATTTAGAAATTGAAAAAGAAAAACTATTGAATTTAACGGCAGAAAAATTGCCCAAGGAATTTAAAATTGTTACTAGAAACATTGGAGCAATTAATCCTAAAGATATTAAAGAATACATAGCTAGAGATGGATATTTTGCCCTAGCAAAAGCCTTACAAATGAAACCAGAACAAATTATAGAAGAAATAAAAAACAGTGGTCTCCGGGGAAGAGGTGGCGCCGGTTTTCCAACTGGTCTAAAATGGGAATTAACATTTAAAACACCTGCTGATCAAAAGTATATTGTTTGTAATGCTGATGAAGGTGAACCAGGAACATACAAAGATAGGCTAATTATGGAAGGAGATCCTCACAGCGTAATAGAAGCAATGGTTATTGCTGGATACGCTGTTGGAGCAACTAAAGGTTATATATATATACGTGGAGAATATTATGGTTCTGTTGAAAATTTAAGAAAAGCAATTAAAGATGCATATGAATATGGATTTTTAGGGAAAAACATCCTAAACTCTAATTTTAATTTTGATTTGTCTATAAGACTTGGTGCAGGGGCATATGTTTGCGGTGAAGAAACTGCTCTATTAGAATCTTTAGAGGGTCGTGCAGGAAGACCTAGATTAAAACCTCCTTATCCACCTCAAAGTGGTTTGTTTGGAAAACCTACAGTAATTAACAACGTTGAAACTTTGGCAAATATTCCACCAATTATTTTAAAAGGATCTGAATGGTTTAAATCAATTGGTACAGAAAGCTCTCCAGGAACTAAGGTATTTTGTTTCGCTGGAAATCTTTCAAATAGAGGGATCGTAGAATTACCTATGGGAGTCAAAGTGAAAGATTTGCTAGTTCTCTCAGGTGGAGTTTCTGGAAGTGACAACTTAAAAATGATACAAACAGGTGGAATTGCTGGTACATTTATATCCAGCGAAAAATTTGACACCCCCCTTGATTACGATTCTCACGCTAAATATGGTGTAAGTTTAGGTTCAGGTGTAATATTAGGAATTAATGATACGCATTGTGCGGTGGATATTGCATTAAATGTAATGAAATTTTTTATGCACGAATCATGTGGTAAATGCACACCATGTCGTGAAGGAACTAGAACTGCTGTAAAAATTCTAGAAAAAATAAGTAGATTTGAAGGTACCGAAAAAGATTTAGAAGAATTGATAGAAATTGCAAATTTTGCTAAAGACACAGCTCTTTGTGGACTTGGTCAAAGTTTCTCAGTTCCTTTATTGTCATTGATTAATAATTTTAAAGAAGAATTTCTAGACCATATTGAAAACAAAAATTGCATAGCAAATCTCTGTAAAAAACCTGAACCTAAAAAGAAAAAATCCAAAACAGTAAAATGAATAATAAAAGGGCGGGAAACCGCCCTTTTATTATGTAAAAATTAATTTTTACCAAGGTAAAGGATTATCAGCTATTTCTTGTTCGTAAAGTTTTTCATATAATTTTACTTTTTCAAGGCTTATCTTATAATCACTTGCTTTTATATTTTCTTTTAATTGTTCTATATTTTTTACCCCTACAGCAATTGTACTAATAGCATCATATGATAGAATAAAGGATAAAGCTTCTAGAGTCATTGGAATATTTGGATCTTTAATTTTTTTTATTTTTTCTACAAGTTGCGCTCTTCTTTCAATAACATCTTTACTCCATCTACTTCTAATACCTTCAAATTTACTATCTTTGTTATACTTTCCAGTTAACCAACCCGAATCTAAAGGAACTTTAACTATTACAGCCATTCCTTTTTCTTCTAATTTTTCAAATTTTTTCCTTACATCTTGAAAAAATATATTAAATAAAATTTCCACAACATTACTTTCAGTTCTTTCTAATAATAGCTCAACCTCTTTTGAATAATCTAATGAAGCACCATATTCTTTTATTAGCCCTTCACTTTTTAATCTTTCTAAAGCTTTGAATTGTGGACTTTTTTGATTTAACATTTCAATTGGAGGGTTATGTAAAATCACAGAATCTAAATAATCTGTTTGAAGCTTTTTTAAACTATTTTCTACTGTTTTAATTATTACATCATAATCAAAACCATTAGTTTCGCCCGGAACATGACCAACTTTTGTATTAATTACTAATTTTTCCCTAGGATAGGAACTTAATGCTTTGCCAAGCAAAACTTCACTTTTCCCTCTTCCGTAATTTGGAGCAGTATCGAAAAAATTGCATCCTAATCTTACAGCTTCATGAACTAAATTTATCGCTTGCTCCTCATCTGGACCATTCCATTCTTCTTTATTTCCAAGTTGCCATGCGCCAAATCCAATTTCGGAAACCATTTTTCCAGAATTTCCATACTTTCTATAATTCATACTTTTTCCTCCTTAAAAAAGCAAAAATAAAGGGCGATAATCGCCCTATTTTATCTTCTATTCTTTTTTCCTCTTTTTTTATCAAGTCTCTTACGATATTCAGAATGTTTCCTATCACTATCTTTCATAAATTTAGCTAATTTTCTTTCAAAATCTGAACTCCCCTGTTGTCCATTTTTTTGAGAATCTTTAACTTTTTCATCCATTTTTAAAGAAAGTTCCCATTTTCCATCTTTTGTTTTTCCCAGAATTTTTCCTTCAACTTCTTGACCTACGCTTAAATGATCGTTTACTGACTTAACATACGTTGGTGCTATTTTTGAAATATGAACAAAAGCTTTTTCTCCGTTTTCTAATTCAACGTTTGCTCCAAATTTAAGAATTTCCACTACTTTACCTTTTACTACTTGCCCAACTTCCATACATACAAAACCTCCCTATGGTTTAAAAAATAATATAAGGGAGCCACTGCTCCCAGCTTACATTGTTAATCTAAGTTATATTTTTTCTTAAATTTCTCAATTCTACCTTCTGTGTCTACAAACGCTCCAGCAGCACCGCTTCCTTTATAGAATGGATGACAGCTTGAACAAACATCAATTCTTACATTTTCTTTTGTACTATAAAACTGATGCTCTGCTCCACAAGCACATTTAACTGTTATTAGCTTCATCTCAGGGTGAATTCCCTTTTTCACTTTCCTCACCTCTCACTTTTTTTGAAATTTTATCATTGTTATTATACCACATAAATTTCTTATGTAAAGTCAAACATTATCTTTTAACAAAACCTTCAACAACATTTGCTCAACTCTTTTTAATAAACTTTTTCTAGGAACTGAATCAACACTAGCAATCATTTCGGTAGCAACTTCTGGTTCAACATTGTCATTAACACATTTTTTCTTCTTTCCTTCAATAATCATTTGTTCTATCTTTCCAAGGAAATTTTCATACCTTTTTTTAGCATTTTTCCATGAATCTTGATCTAAAACATTTGTTTTTTCTCTTCTTATTAACTCTGAAATTGCCTTTTTACTTGTAAGAAAGTCTATATAACGCCTCAAGAAATTTTTAATCTTGACGTAATAATTTTCTGTTTCTTCTTCACTACCGAATAGTTCGTTTTCTAATTCATCAATTGAATTAACCCAAACTTCTTCAAAAAGAACTTCTTTAGATGGAAAATAATAATAAATTAAAGATTTGCGCACATTAGCTATTTGCGCAATTTCATCAATACTTACACCATCATATCCTTTTTTAGAAAAAGCTATTTTGGCAGCTTCTAAAATCTTTTGTTTTGTTTCACTAGATTTCTTCGACAATTTTTAACACCTCAAAACCACAGGCGTAGAGCCTGTGGTAATTAAATATTTAGTTTTTTATCAACTTTTAGAGCTTCTTCTTTATTAGCGTATCTTTTCATTCTTGTTTCATAGTTATATATTCCTCTATTTACTGGATATCTTTCAACATATCCATGTTCGTACCAAAGTTTATCTGCATAAACTTTCCATTCAGCTGCTAATTTATCAAGTTCTGGAGCAAGTTCTGTTATAACTCTTTCAGACCCTTCATGTTGAGGAATTGCATCAAAATGTTTAACCATTGCCCTAAAGACTTTCGGATTATCAATAATTGGACATGGCTGGAATAAGTTGTTTGAAAATGGAATCATTCTCTTATAAGCTTCAAAGAATGGGGATTTGAAAATTTCTAGCAATGTCTTTTCCCTTATACTATCTTTTGCAAATTGTTGGAACACACATGGTTCAACATAACCTTTTGCATTAACATGGAAGTATTTTGAACCAGCAGAAAGACATCCATGTGTTAAGAAACCATGATTCCAGAAATCAGCAACAAATGCAAATCTACCACTTAATCTCATTTCATCAGTCTTAAAGAATCTTTCATATCTTTGTTTTGGAGTTGGAACTAAATCCATTGTAGGATTAATACCAACTGGCATAAACTGATAAATCCAAACATAAGCTACTCCATTTTCTTCTAAGAAATTCCAAAATTCATCTTTCATTATAGTATCATGATTCACTTTTGTTGCTGTTACACTTGCTCCAAATGGAACACCATATCTTCTTAATCTATCCCAAGCATTCAAAATAGCCTTATAAACTCCTTTTCCTCTTCTCCAATCAGTTTGTTCTTCAAAACCTTCAACAGAAATAGCAATTGTTGCATTTCCTAATTCAGATAATTTTTTGGCTTTTTCTTCAGAAATTAAAATTCCATTTGAATAAATCATAAAATAATGCTGATCAAATTCTTCAAGAATTTCAAATAAGTGTGGCCAATAGAATGGTTCACCACCGGTTATTACCCAAAAATAAATACCAAGTTCCTCACCTTGTTTCAAAACACTTCTAACTTCTTCCTTAGAAAGTTCGTATTTTCTTCCATATAAACCAGCATAACAACCTATACATTCAATGTTACAGGCATAAGTTGGACTAATAACTCCTAATTTTGGTAATACAACTTTTTCTTTTTCCATAATTTTCTGTCTTAAAGGCTCACCAACAGCAAATTCATTAATAATAAGGTTGTTTATTATTTTTTCAGTACACTTTGGACTGGATTTTTGGAAAATTTCAATCCATTTCTTGATCATTGGATGATCTTCTTCTGCCATTAATCCTAATTTTTTTAATCCGCTTTTTGCTGGTTCTTTACTGAAAGCTGCAACTGTATAAAGCATTTTTGCAAAACTTTTTGTATCTGCTTTTCTCACAACACTGTTAACTATTTTCCCAGCTTGCCTATAAATCATCCCTTTCAATCCGCCTACCGCCATTCTAACACCTCCATTTTTTACTGACCATTCGTTCAAATTTTACCTCTTTAATGTTAATCGTAGGTTTCAAAAATGTTACAATTAATATCGGGAGATGTTTTGTTGTTTTTTTTGACTATAATTATAGTCAGGAGGGATTTGATTGAAAAATAATAAATTGAATTTTTACAGTCTTGCGGAAGCTAAAGCAAAATTTTCAAAAGTAGTTGAAGAATCAAATAAGTATGATGTGATAATTACAAAAAACGGTCATCCAACTGCCGTCCTTTTAAACTACGAAAAATACTTAAAAATTTTAAATTTTATAGATAAAGTATGGGATTTATATCTACTTGAAGTTGGAGATCCATCATTGTTTGGAAACTTGAAAATCGAGGAATTATTTAATGACAATAAAGAAGATTAAATCTTTAATTTTTAGGAGGTGTTTTTTTAATGGCTAAAGTTGAACTTGAACATGTATGGAAAATTTATGAAGGTAAAGTGGAAGCTGTAAAGGATGCAACATTTACAATCGAAGATAAAGAATTTGTTGTTCTTTTAGGTCCATCTGGCTGTGGTAAAACAACTACTCTTAGGATGATTGCTGGTTTAGAAGAAATTACTCGTGGTACTTTGAAAATTGATGGAAAAGTTATGAATGATGTAGAACCAAAAGATAGAGATATTGCAATGGTTTTCCAAAATTATGCATTATATCCCCATATGACTGTTTATGATAACATGGCATTTGGTCTTAAGTTAAGAAAATTTCCTAAAGATGAAATTGATAGAAGAGTTAAAGAAGCTGCCAAAATTCTAGGAATTGAAGAATTACTAGATAGGAAACCCAGACAACTTTCTGGTGGTCAAAGACAAAGAGTTGCTGTTGGTAGAGCTATAGTAAGGGACCCTAAAGTTTTCTTATTTGATGAACCGCTATCTAACTTGGATGCAAAATTGAGAGTACAAATGAGATCAGAATTAAAGAAATTGCATCATAGATTAGAAGCAACGATTGTTTACGTTACCCATGACCAAATCGAAGCTATGACTATGGCTGATAAAATTATAGTAATGAATAGTGGTGTAATTCAACAAATTGGTACCCCAAATGAAATTTACAATAAACCTGCAAATACTTTCGTAGCTGGTTTTATTGGAAGTCCCGCAATGAATTTTGTTGATGCCAAGATTATTAAAGATAATGGACTTTGGGTTAAATCAAGTGGTTTAAAACTTAAAGTTCCAAAACAATTTGAAGAAACACTTGAAAAATACATTGATAAAGATGTAATTTTCGGTATAAGGCCAGAAAACATTTATGACAAAATGTTTGCAATGGCTCCAGCAGAAGGCGAGAATACTGCAACTGCAATGGTAGATGTTGTTGAGCCACTTGGTAGCGAAACAATATTACACTTAGTAATTGGAGAAGATAAGCTAGTGGCTGTAGTCGATCCAAAAACTGAAGCAAAGGAAGAACAAACAATAGATATCGTATTCGACATGAACACAATGCACGTTTTCGATAAAGAAACTGGAAAAGCTATCCTTTAATCGAATTAATTGCATATTTTAAAAAGCGTGCCTTAAGGCACGCTTTTGTTTATATAAACATTCTTTCCAAATGTATAACCAATGATTGCACCGAAAATAACATCACTAGTCCAATGATAATTACCCAAAACTCTAGAAATTGAAAAAATAGCAGGAATCAAATAAATTAGCTTGTTGTATTTTTCTGCAATTGGAGTAAACAAAGCCCATGCAATAGCACTATGTCCAGATGGAAAAGAATTAAATTCGTTTTTCAAATTAAAGGGTTTAAAAACAAAAGGTGAATTAGTAAAATTTGGTCTTGCTCTCCCAATTATAAATTTTAAAGCGTAAGTAGCAAAAGTTGTTAATACTGCGCTCTCTATAATAGAAAAAGACATATAAGAATCATTATAAGCGGAAATTCCCGATAATCCCAATGTTAAAAGTAAGAAGTCAAATTCATCTAAATCGTTTACAAAACTAGCAATAAAAAAGGGATGTTCCTCTCTAAATTTGTTTTGTATGACTTCATCTAAAAAAAAAGTTGGTAGAAAAACTAAACTTTCTGAGCCTAATTTTATTGTTTTAATATCATAACTTAGCTCAGATAATAAATCAAATGAAAAAGCAGTACTTAATATTAAAATTAAAAAAGCAAGAACAAATAAAGGTTTCAAAATAATTTCCCCCTATATACCTAAGTAAGCTTTTTTAACTTCCTCATTTTTCAAAAGTTCTTCACCTGGCCCCTCTAATACTATTCTACCAGTTTCTAAAACATATCCAAAGTCAGAAATTGATAATGCTCCAACAGCATTTTGTTCTACCAGTAAGACAGTAGTCCCTTCAGAATTTATTTTTTTTATAACATCAAAAACTTCATCCACAAGAACAGGAGCTAATCCTAAAGACGGTTCATCCATCATTATTAATTGTGGTTTAGACATTAATGCTCTACTTATAGCTAACATTTGCTGCTCTCCACCTGACAAAGTTCCCCCAAGTTGTGAAATCCTTTCTTTTAAGCGCGGAAAAAGTGAAAACACCCACTCTAAATCCTGTTTGATTTTTTCTTTATCTTTCCTTTTATAAGCGCCCATCATCAAATTTTCATATACAGTCAAATTAGGAAATATTCTCCTTCCCTCCGGAACTAAAGCAATACCAGCTAAATTTACAATATGTGAAGGTTTATTTGTAATATCATTTCCATTAAATATTATTTCTCCTCTTTTTGATTTTACTAAACCTGCAATACATGAAAGAGTAGTTGTTTTACCGGCACCATTTGCACCAATTAAAGTTATTATTTTCCCTCTAGGAACAATTACATTTATACCTTTTACAGCATGAATTGAACCATAATAAACATGCAAATCTTTTATTTCAAGAATATTTTCATTCTGCATATTCCCACTCCTTGCCTAAATAAGCTTCGATAACTTTTTTATTTGTTCTTATTTCCATTGGATTTCCCTCAGCTATAATTGAACCATAATCCATAACAATTATTCTTTCACAAATCCCCATAACAACCTTCATATCATGTTCAATCAATAAAATTGTCAAATCAAATTCGTCTCTAATGAATTTAATAAATTTCATTAATTCCTCTGATTCTTTAGGGTTCATTCCCGCCGCAGGTTCATCCAATAACAAAAGCTTAGGTTTGGTAGCTAAAGCCCTAGCTATCTCTAGCTTTCTTTGTTGACCATAAGGCAAAGAACTTGCTTTTTCCCAAGCTAAGTCCGATAGTCCAACCTTTTCTAGTAATTTATATGCTTCATTTTTCATTTCTTTTTCCTTTTTCATATATCCTAATTTTAGAACAGACCTCCAAAACCAGGCTTTTCCTTTCACTTTTTTTTCTTTACCATGCTTTTTCAATATTCTATCAACATCAGCATTATCTATTGTATGATGCTGAGCAACCAAAACATTTTCTAAAACACTTAGATCTGAAAATAACCTTATGTTTTGGAAAGTCCTTGCAATCCCTAAATGAGTAATTTGATAAGGTTTTAAAGGTGTAATATCAATACCGTCAAAAAATATTTTTCCTTTAGTAGGATAATAAATTCCTGTTATCACATTAAAAACGGTTGTTTTTCCTGCACCATTAGGCCCAATTAAACCCACCAATTCATTTTTATAAATCTTATTTTCAAAATCATTTACTGCTATTAAACCACCAAAAGCCATTGTTACATGATCCATATGTAATAAAGGGCTGCTTTTATTATCATTCATCATTTGCCACCCCTTTTCTTCTTAAATCTTTTAAAAAACCTATAAATAGAATCCCAAGTTAGCTCATTTCTTCCAAATATTCCTCTATTCCAAAAAATCATGGTTAAAATAAATATTGTAGAAATAACCAAAAGCCTTAAACCTTTTATACCATTAGGAAAATTAAGTCCAAATATAGTAAATGGATCTTCTAAATTTCTCAACCATTCCATCAATAACGCAAATGTTATTCCTCCTACTACAGATCCGGATATACTACCTAAACCTCCTAAAACAACCATAATAAGTATATAGAAAGTTAAAATTGGCCCTAATGTTGTGATTTTCGGTTCGATCGTTGTTAACCAATGTGCATAAAGTGCTCCAGAAATACCCGCAAAGAAAGCTCCGATAATAAAACTTATTAACTCATGTTTAAAAACATTTATTCCCATCAATTCTGCAGCTATTCTATCTTCACGAATAGCAAGCAAAGCTCTTCCATAAGAACTTTTAACTAAACTTACTATAAAAACTATGGTAACTAACAACCAGCCCCAAGCCCACCAAATATTTGTGTATTCTGGAATTCCCTTTAAGCCTAGTGCACCATTAGTAATACTTTGAGCATTTAAAGCCAAAATTCTAATTACTTCAGCAAAACCAAGAGAAGCAATTGCAAGATAATCACCTGAAAGCTTTAAAACAGGCCATCCAATCAAAAAAGCAAAAAAAGCTGCCATTAATCCTCCCAAAATAGTAGCCACAAAAAAATTTGTATGTAAGTTTTGTATAATTGGATTAACAGGCTCAATAATAAAAGAAGAAACTTTTTGCGAAGGAGTTAAAGTTAGCAAAGCAGATGTATATGCACCAATTAATATAAAACCGGCATGTCCAAGAGATAGAATACCTGTAATTCCATTTATCAAATTCAAACTTACAGCCATAATAGCATATATGGCCATTAAGTTAATTATTCTAAGTCTGTAGCTATCTAAGTATCTTGACGCAAGAAATAATAAAAATGCAAAAAATACTATAATAAAAATTGTTAGCATTGTTTTTGTCTTATTGGATAGTTTTTCCATACTTTCATCACCTTCCTCAAACTTTTACAATTGAACGTTTTCCTAATAAACCAGAAGGTTTAATCGTTAAAATTAAAATTAAAATTAAAAAAGCAAAAGCATCTTTATATTGCATAACAGAAGGAAAAAGTGTAATTAACATTATTTCAATCAAACCTAATAAGAACCCTCCCAATACAGCTCCCTGTAATGAACCTATACCTCCAAACACCGCTGCAATAAATGCTTTTAAACCCGGATTAAAACCTGTGTACGGATAAAAATTGGGGTATCTCAATGCCCACATTACACCTGCAATGGCTGCTAAAGCTGAACCTAATGCAAAAGTAAAACCTATTACCAAATCAACATTTATTCCCATCAAAGAAGTGGTTGGAATATCCGCGGAAATTGCTCTCATTGCCATCCCTATTTTAGTTTTGTAAACAATATAAAACAAAATAAGCAGAGTAAAAAAAGTAATTAAAATAACATATAATGTTATTTGAGGAATTATTATTTTCCCAATTTTATAAGTTTTAAAAATAATACTCGAATTACTTCCAAGTGTTTTCAAAAATGATTTATAATTTGAACCGAAAAATACTACTGCAAAACTTTCAATAAAAAAAGACATACCAATCGCCGTAATCAGGGCAGAAATTCTAGGGGCGTTTCTTAAAGGCTTATAAGCAATTCTATCAACTAAAAAGCCCAGAATAGCAGTTGCAAAAATAGAAAATATTACACCTAAAAAGAAAGGCATTTTCATTAACACTACTGCATAAAAAGCAAAATAAATTCCCATAGTCATAATATCTCCGTGAGCAAAATTAATTAACCTTAAAATTCCATATACCATCGTATATCCAACAGCAATAAGAGCATACAATCCTCCAACCATTAAACCATTAAACAAATTTTGAATTATTAAGACTGAATTCAAATTCATTGTTTCACCTCCAATCGTAAAAAAGAAAAACCCGTGGGGCCCCACGGGAAACAAAATTACTTTACAACAATTTGATCTGGATTAATTACTGCTTCAAAAGCAAACTCTCCATTTTTCACAACATCAATAACAACTGATTTTACTGCATTTCCATTCTCGTCAATATTAATAATTCCTGTTGCTCCTTCAAAATTTCTGGTTTTTCTTATTTCTTGGGCAACTAATTCTGAATCTGCTTTACCCGCTCTTTTAATTGCATCAACTAAAATCATGTAAGCGTCGTAGCCCAAAGCTGATAATGTAGATGGTTTTCGCCCATATTTTTTGAAGTATGCATCAACAAATTCTTTTGATTTTTCTGTAACTTTAGCATCAGGATGATAATGAGTTGTAAAATACAAACCTTCAACAGCTTCTCCACCAATTTGGATCAATTCAGGAGCATCAGCACCATCTCCAGCAAGTAATTTTCCAGTAAATCCTAACATCTTTGATTGTTGAGCTACCAAAGCAATTTCTGGATAATAACCAGTCACAAGAATAGCATCTGCACCGAAAGACAAAGCTTGAGTAATTTGAGCACTAAATTCCTGATCACCAGATTTAAAGTATATTTTTTTGGCTTGGCCACCGAGCTTTGTAAAAGTATCAATAAAGAAATTTGTAAGACCTACACTATAATCTTGTTCAATATCAACAAAAACTGCCACTTTTTTTAAACCCAAGTTTTCCTTTGCAAATACTGCTAATGCTCCACCTTGAAATGGATCAGTAAAACAAACTCTCGAAACAAATTTCTTACCATCAGTAACTAAAGGATTTGTTGATGATGGTGAAATCATTGGAACATGTTTTTCTTCGGCTATTTGACCTCCAGCTAAAGTATTTCCACTTACTACTTCACCAACAATCGCCAAAACATGCTCTTTTTCAATAGCACGAGAAACTGCATTAGCTGCTTCAGTTTTTTCACTTCTGTTATCAATCAAAACAAGTTCAATTTCCTCTCCTAAAACTTTCAAAACTTGTTCATGAGCAAGTTGAACCCCTTCCCATACAAGTTGTCCAAACGCCGAAACACCTCCTGTTAAAGGTAAAACAACACCAATTTTAATTGTTGCAAAACTAAAAAATGCAAAGAAAACCAATAAAAAAGCTATCAAGATCTTTTTCATTTTAACACCTCCCCTTAAAATGTAATTACGTAAATTTTACAATAATTAACAATTTATGTCAAGTAAAAATAAAAGAAAATTTATAATAATAGTGATTAATACCAGTTAATCGATATTTTTACTCATTTTCATGATTACAAAAATGTAATTTGATTTAATAATATGTAAAACAAATTTCGAATTCTCAAAATAATTTTTCCCAATTAGAAATTTATGATATAATTATTCAGTCAGTGAATGAATAATATAGGAGGGATGTTATGGCAAATAGTTTGTATGAAAAAATTCAAGAAAAAAAAGCTGTAGTTGGGGTTATGGGATTAGGATATGTTGGTCTTCCTCTGGCTGTAGAAAAAGCTAGAGCTGGATATAAAGTAATTGGATTTGATATACAGCAAAAAAGAGTTGATCTAATAAACAAAGGTATCAATTATATTGTGGATGTTAATGATGAAGAATTAAAAAATTTTGTCGAGGAAGGCTTAATAACTGCCACTACTAACTTTGATAAATTAAAAGATTGTGACATTATAAGTATTTGTGTTCCTACACCGCTTGATAAATTCAAGCAGCCAGATTTGAGTTATATAATTCAAACATCAGAAGATATTTCAAAAAGGCTTAGAAAAGGACAGCTTATTATTCTCGAAAGTACTACTTATCCTGGAACAACTGAAGAAATTGTTCTACCAATTTTAAAAAAATCTGGTCTTGAAGTTGGTAAGGACTTTTATTTAGCTTTTAGTCCTGAAAGAGTTGACCCGGGTAATAATAGATTCAAAACAAGAAATACTCCTAAAGTGGTTGGCGGTGTAACGGAAGAATGCACAAGACATGCAAAAGCTTTATATGAAAACGTTCTTGAAGCACCTGTATTTTCGGTAAGTTCACCAAGAGCTGCAGAAATGAGTAAAATTTTGGAAAACACTTTTAGACTAGTTAATATTGCTCTTGTGCAGGAAATGACAAAAGTTGCAGAAAAAATGAATGTTAACATCTGGGAAGTTATTGATGCAGCATCTACTAAACCATTTGGATACATGCCTTTCTATCCTGGGCCAGGAATTGGAGGACATTGTATTCCAATTGACCCATTTTATTTGGCTTTTAAAGCTAAAGAGTATGATTTACATTTAATGCTAGTTGAAGTTGCCGGGCAAATTGCAGATGATATGCCTTATTATGTTGTTCAAAGATTAGGTGATATTTTAAATGATCATAAAAAACCTCTTAATGGCTCTAAAATACTTGTTTTAGGCGTTGCATACAAAGGGAACATTGATGACCTTAGAGAAAGTCCTGCACTTAAAGTGATTGAAATTTTAGAAAAAAAGAAAGCAGAAGTTTATTATTTTGATCCATTTGTACCTGAATTTGAACACAACGGAAAAAAATATAAATCTATTGATTTAAATGAAGAGATACTTAGAAAAATGGATGGAGCAATTATAACGGCAGGACATACAATAGGAGTAGATTATATGAAAGTTATCAAATATGTGCCATTCATTTTTGATACAAAAAATACATTAAAGGAAATAAAAGAACGTGAAAAGATAATAGTTTTATAATTTTGGAAGGTGTTTAATTACAACCTTTACCATTTCAATATATTCATTTCCAAGCTCAGAATAACTCAAAAGGCCATCAGCAGGGTGGCCTTTTTTTAAGCCAGCTCTTATTAATCTGAAATCTTCATAAAATGGTAATTTATTCAAGTTCAAAGCGTAACTCCTCATTGAATCTAATAGGCTATCAAATACTTCTATTTCATATGTTGCACCAGCTGGTCTGTTTTTAGGAACTATACCAGTTCCCGGCACAAAAGTCCATTCACCAAAAATATTATTTGCTTCAATTGCAAATCTACTAGAACCCCAAGCAGATTCTACTGCAGCCTGTGCAATTGCTAGATCTTCTGGGATTACATCAACTTTTAATAATAAATCATCTATATTATCCGAATAATATTTTTTCATATAATAATTCAAAACATCAATATCATTATTCTTAATTGCCATTAGTATTTCATTTCTCTCGTTAAGGATTTCATTATTTACTTTTCGAACAATAGGAGTCATTACTTTAACAAATAGCTCCTTTTTTATGTTAACAGGAGCTTCATTCAAATCTTTTGGAAATCTTTTAACAATTATATTTGGAACATTTTCCAAAGAATTGTATCCAATTTCATCAAAATAATCTTTTAATTGCTTCCATGAATCAAATTCCACAGTAATTTCCTGTGGAACTATATTTGTAATATTTAAATCTAAACTAAATAAATTCTTAGTTGTGTAAAAATCAAATATCACTACTAGTACTAACCCTATTATTAATCCAATAAAGATTTTTTTCAAATAAACCACCTCTAACTGACGTTACTATTTTTTCTCAATTTTATTCTAACATATACCATGTTAAAAAAATTAAGATATTGTATATATATAAATAATTATAAATTAAATCTTAGTGTTGTATAAATATATTGACATGTAAAAATAGGAAAAATAAAATAGATAAGTTTGGCTTTAAAATTGAAAAAAGAAGAAGGGAGATATAAGAAATTAAAAAAGTTTGGACGAAATATAGAAAGGAACATAATTGAACTCATTTAAAATAGAATGAATTAAAGCCATTTCCAAAATTTTAAAACAACTAATTTTTTAGAACTTTTTTTTAAAACTTATGTCTAATACTATAGAAAGAAAAATATAAAAATTCGAGAAATTCAGCAAATATTTTGAGTAAAGTTATGTTAACAAAAATGGTTCATAATAGAAACTTTGGTAGGACTAACATCGTAACATTTTATCTGTTAACATTAATTTAGAGAAACCCCCCTATCCCCCTTGAGATACACCCCCCACAGCTTTATGCGGGCCTGAAGGCCCGTGTTTTTTTTTATTTTCCAACACAAAAATTAGAAAATATTGTATCCAACAGATCTTCACTAAATTTTCTACCCAATAACGTATCTAATTCTTCAAGGGCCTTCCTAATATCAATAGATATTATATCAAGTTCGTATCCAATTTCAAAATTTTTCAAAGCACTTTTAATATATTGATTTACTCTTTCTAAAATTTCCAATTGCCTTTGAGTAGTTACATGAGAAGTTTCACCACTTTCGATTATATCTCTTACTTTTTCTATAATAGTTCTTTCTAGATCTCTAAGACCTGTACCATTTATAGCGCTAATTTTTACAGACTCTTCTTGAAATTTATTAATTTTATTTCCAACATCACACTTATTCCACACAGGTAAAAAATTATAATTCTTTATCTGATCAAAAATAAATGAATCTTCTTCTGTAAAACCTGTTGTTGCATCTAAAACAAATAAAATTATATCAGCTTTTTGTATTTCCTTTAAACTTCTCTCTATACCTATTTTTTCTATTGGGTCATCTGTCTCTCTAATTCCTGCAGTATCAACAATTACAAAATGAACACCACTAATATCTATCTCACCTTTTATTACATCTCTAGTTGTCCCAGGTATATCTGTAACAATCGCTCGATCTTCATATAACAATCTATTTAATAATGTTGATTTCCCTGAATTAGGTTTTCCAACAATGGTCATTATTATTCCAGAACTTAAATGCATGCCTTTTTTACTCTTTTTTACCTTTTCACTTATTAACTTATAAATTTCATTTAATTCATTAACTATTAGATTGTTATCACTTTCAATATCATCTGGATAATCAATTGAAACTTCTATTTCTGCTAAAACATGAAGTAATCTATTTCTAAATTCTTCTATTTCTTTCCCTAATTTTCCTCTTAAATTCTCCAATGAGATTTTCAACGAAAGTTCACTTTTTGCTTCTATTATTTGATAAATAGCTTCTGCTTGAATCAAAGAAAGCTTCCCATTCAAAAATGCACGCTTTGTAAATTCACCTCTTTCAGCCAAACGGGCTCCTTCATTTAAAATAACATCAAGAATTCTATGAGTAACTAAAATTCCTCCATGACAATAAATTTCAACCAGATCATTACCCGTATAAGAATTAGGGGATTTATAAAACACTATGTTTGCATCGTCTAAAATTTCATTTTCATATTTTATAAATCTATGATAAACCCTCTTAAATTCAACATTTTCTAATCCAGTTATTTTTCTAGCTATTTCATGACTTTTTTCTCCATCAATCCTTATTATCGCAATAGCTCCAGTTCCTCTTGGAGAAGATATAGCAGCAATTGTATCTTTCAAATTCATTTCCCCTTTCATAAAGGATTTTTGATAATTTTAGAAAATTTTCTGGGATATTTCGAATCTGTATGTTCTAGTTTTTCAAAAATCAAAAGAAACCTTTCTCTATCTAAGATTTTATAATTTCTTACATCTAATAATTTAATTTTTAATTCTTTTATAGCATTTTGAGCACTTTCCAATTCCTCTTTATAATTAATTCCTTTATATAAAAATATTTTACCCCCTTTTTTTGAAAATGGGACTGTTAATTCCAATAATATTCTCAATTCTGCTACAGCTTTTGCAAATACTGAATCAAATTGCTCTATCAATTCCTTTTTTTCTTCTATTCTGCCATGTACAAATTTAAGATTTTTTATTCCTAATTTCACACATAATTTTTCCACATAGGAAATCTTTTTCAAAGATGAGTCAATCAAAGTTCCATTTTTATCAAAATAAACACTAATAAAAACTCCAGGAACTCCTCCACCAGTTCCCACATCTAAAAAATTATCTCCTATTTCATTTTTTTTGAGAGGTTTTATGCTATCATTCACGAGGAATTCATAGGCAAGATTTAAATCCTTAAAAGCAGTCAAATTTAAGGGAGCATTGACAAGTTCAAAAACATATTTTTTTAAAATTTCTTCTTTGTTCATTTTATTTTTCCTCTTAATACTAAAAAATAATATCTAAATATCTCTATAGGAACATTCCTCTTTTTCAATGGAGATTGCAACCACCTATAAAACCATTCTAAACGTAAATTTTGAAAAATTAAAGGTGCTCTTTTCTTTTTTCCAGATATCACATCAAAACTTCCACCAACACCCATAGCAAATTTAAATGGAAGATTGTAATTTTTATAAATCCACTCTTCCTGTTTTGGTACTCCCATTCCTACAAATAATAAATCAGGTTTTAATTTCTCAATTTCCTCTACAGGGATATTTTCATCTTTAAAATAACCATGATGATATCCTATCACATTTACACCATTTTTAATTAATCTTCTAGCAGCTTCTTCAACAATGGATGGCTGTGACCCTAATAAATACACTTTCCAACCATTTTTCTTAGCTTCTTCACAAAGATATAACATTGTATCTATTCCAGTTATCCTATCAGTGTTTAAATTTCTATTTCTTTTTAATGCCCAAACAATCCCAGACCCATCAGGAATTATAAAATGAGCATGATTAACTACTTTTCTATAATAAGCGTCTTTTAAGGTCCTTAACAAAATAGAAGCATTTAAAGTAACAACAAATGTTTTTTCACCGCTTTTTATTTTTTCAATTATTTTATTTCTGACATCTTCTGCATCGCCAATAGTCAGCGTCAAATTGCTGAAATTTACTATTTCCACTATTCTCACCTTTCTAATATACACAAAAACCCTGAAAATAGGGATTGGTGCCGAGGGCGGGATTTGAACCCGCACGGGAAAACCCCACATGATCCTGAGTCATGCGCGTCTGCCAATTCCGCCACCTCGGCACTATACAAATTTATTATATCATATACTGTTCTTTAGAAATTTTCTCGAAAATGTATTCTTCAGGTTTTTCAACTAATAAACCATTTTCAAAAATTACTTTTGGAGAAGGTATTCCGTTAAAATTAGTACCATATTCAGTAGTATAGGCACCTGTATTATAAAATACAATTAAATCATCGATAGTTGTAGATTCAGGAAGCTCTGCATCGTAATACATCACATCAACACTATCACAAGTAGGACCAGCTAAAACAAATTTTTGTTTATTCTCATTTTCTTTTCCAATCACAGACATCTCATATCTAATATTTTGAATTGTCTCAGTTAAACCATGGAAAACTCCTGCATCTGTGTAAAGCCAATTTTCTTCGCCTTTTTTACTTTTTAAGATAACTCCAGAAACTAATGCCCCTGCATTACCTACCATTGAACGTCCGGGTTCAACAATTACAGTTATATCTTCACCTAAGTAATCTTTTATTGATTGATTTATGACCTCTGCAATTTCTTCAACAGTTGGAATATTTTTTGAATATTTAATAGGCATTCCACCACCAGTATTTACTACTTTCATTTCTATACCTAATCTTCTTGCTTCTTCAAAAACAACTGAAACTTCCCTAATAGCTACTCTCCAATTATTTGGGTTATAATTTTGGGAGCCAACATGAAAACTAACACCAATTGGATTTAAACCCAAATCATGTGCATATTTAACTAGTTGGATTGCATGATCAACACTTGTACCAAATTTTCTAGTTAATGGCCAATCAGCATCATTTTCCATTCCGTTTGTGCTTATTCTTACATATATATCTGAACCAGGTGCATTAAAAGCTATTTTCTCTATCTCCATTTCCGAATCAACAGCAAACATTTTAATTCCGTTCTCAAAGGCAAATTTAATATCAGAAGATTTTTTAATTGTATTACCAAAACTCATTTTTTCGGGAGATACCCCTAAACTTAAAAGCTTTTCTATTTCACCTTTTGAAGCCACATCAAAGTGGCTTCCCAATTCATTTAGTGTTTTTACAATTTCAATATGGGAGTTGGCTTTAACAGCGTAATAAACCTTACAATTATTAACATTTCTAATAAGTCTTTTATAATTTTCTTTGATTACCTCTAGATCCATTACAAGCAAAGGAGTACCATATTTTTCTACAAGTTCCTTTAAAATCTTGTTTACAGCCAATTTGTTCACTTACCTCACTCCCCTCTTTTAAAGTCAAGATTATAATAAACTAAAAGATGAAACAATAAAACATATAAAACTTTAAGTTTATGATACAAGATGTTACAATTGTGTAATTTCGGGGAGTGAGTTAAAAGAATAAATAAAGGAAATGTGCAATAATACCGGCAGACAAACCACCAAAAGTATGTGATAAAATTGCTTTACCCGTTAAATAACGATAGCCCAACTCGTCCATCATAGCAACGTGAGTGCTTAAATAGCCACTCCAAGTCATACCCATTGCTGTAAAAACTGCTATATCATTTGCATTGATTATTTTTAAATCAATAAACTTTGGAATTAAAGCCAAGGCAGCTCCAGTTGAACCAAGAGACGTTAATGGAAAGGCAATTAGTTCAGGATTACTAAAACCAAAAAGAGCTTTTATCAAAACGAAAACTTTTTGACCCAAGTACGGTAAAATAGGAATTCCTTCATATGCTAATCCCTGGTATCCTTTTGAAGGATCGCTAGGTCCAAAAGTAATCATCATAACAAATGTACTTATAACAAGAACACCTGGAATTATTCCTAATCCGATTTCTACTCCACTTTTACCTCCGTCTAATAACGCTTCTAAAAATCGTTCCATAAAGCTTCCAGGGCGAGTTTCCCTATAATATTCTTTTGGAAACAATTGTTCGCTTTTTTTGACATTACCTAACCTTTTCTTTGTATAAATCGAAAACATTCTAACACTAATAATGCTGCCAACAAATGCACCTATATTCCCTATTATAACTGCTGGAACTAAATTTGTGTTCATTCTATTTCCTTGTGCAATCATAAACGTTGAAACAATCAATCCCATACCAAAAGAAGTCCCAAGATTACACAAAAGAGGTTCTTGCCATTTTTCAAAATTATTCATAAATCGTTTGTCTTTAGCAAGGGCAATTATGGCAGGATTATCTGAAAAATAGGTAGAAATAATTCCCATTACTGAAACACCTGGAAGATTATATAATGGTTTAACAAGGGGCTTTAACAAAAAATCAATCAAGTTTGCTACACCGAATTCAAACAAAAGGGAAGAAAACGAACCAGTTAGAACTGCAACAGCCATTATAAAAAAAACAGTGTTAAGTAAAAGATCATGAGCAGTTGCCATTAATGTTTTAAAAAAATTAGCTGTTCCCATTGTTTGTTCTATAAAATAGAACAGCGAAATAAGAAATATGACAAATACTAAAGTTTCAAAACTGCTCTTCTTTTTATGCACAAACTTTCCCCTTTCTCAGTCCAATCTCAAAATAATAATTATTGAGCCTACTATTAAAGATATACCACCAATTATTAGAGGATGCAAGGACTGAGAAACAGAATATCCAGTCAAAATAATTGTAAAATATTTAAGAAAAGTACCTAAGATTCTTCTTCTAACTCTTTTCAATGAAAATGTTGCATATTCAAATCGATCTTTACCAAGAGCCAAAACTAAAGTTCGGAATCTAGCATCAATTGAATAAATTTCACTTATTATTCTGTACAAATGATACAAAACTGATAAAAATAGAAAAAACATAAAACTCAATAAGTTTGAGGTCAAATAAAACCATCCAAAAATAGATAATCCTAAAACCATTATTTCATTAAAAAATCTAAAAGAACCATACTTAAAGAAAGAATTAGATAAAACAATCAAAAAAGAAAATATTATAGAAATCAGGAGTCCTAAGACTCCTGAAAAAGTAACTATAAGGAAAAGTTTAAGCATTGTTGCTTTCACCGCCATTTTTATCGTTTTTAAACATTTCGCCAATAGCACCAATACTTCCTAAAATACCAGAAACTTCCATTGGTAAGAAAATCTTTGTTGCAGTTCCATTAGCTACCTCTTTCAAAGTTTCAAGATATCTGATTGCAATTAAATCAGTAGTTGGATTTCCATCATGTATTGCTTTGAAGACTAACTTAATTGCATCTCCTTGACCTTTTGCTTCAGTGATAAGTTTAAATTTATTAGCTTCAGCTACTTTCTTAATTGCTTCCGCTTCACCTTCGGCTTTTAATATAGCCGCTTGTTTTTGACCTTCAGCTTTCAATATTTCTGATTGCCTAATACCCTCTGCTTCTAGAATTGCAGCTCTCTTAGTTCTCTCAGCTTTCATTTGTTTACTCATTGCTTCCATTATGTCTTTTGGTGGATCAATTTTTTTGATTTCAACTCTCGTTATTCTTATACCCCATTTGTCTGTAGCTTCGTCCAAGACAGTTCTTAATTTAGTATTAATCTTTTCCCTAGATGTCAAAGTTTGGTCTAATTCCAATTCACCAATAACGTTTCTTAAATTGGTTTGTGCAAGTTTAATAGTTGCAAATTCAAAATTACTTACATTGTAAACTGCTTTGTAAGCATCTGTGATTTCATAATAAATTACAGCATCTACAGTAACAACAACATTATCTTTGGTAATAACTTCTTGTGGTGGAACGTCAATTACATGTTCTCTTAGATCAACTTTTTGCATACGATCAAAAAAAGGAATAATGAAATGAATTCCTGCTTTTACTTCTTTTTTAAACTTTCCCAAACGTTCTACCAAACCTCTTTCGTTAGGTCTAACAATTTTTATTCCGGACGCTGCCAAAATAAACAAAAATAGAATGATTATTAAATACAAAATATACATATGTACCCCCTCCTATTTAACTATCTGCATTTTTATCATCAAATTTTTCTACAACTAAATGTGCTCCTTCTACCTTTAAAATTTTTACATATTCACCTTTTTTTATTTTTACTTCATCATCAACAGAATATGCCCTCCAAGTATCTCCATTGATTTTTACTATCCCTTTACCAGATTTATTATCAATTTCTTCAAGAACTAAAGCTCTTTTACCAATTATTTCATCAACATTAATTTGTCTTGGTTGTTCTCCAGTCATCTTATTTACTAGAGGCCTTGTTAGTAAAACTAAAAATCCAGAAACCACAATAAAAGTTATTAATTCCCAAATAGTATTACCAACAAAGTATGCAACTAATGCAGCGGCAAGTCCTCCAACTCCAAACCAAAATATGAAAAATGTAGGAGTTACAATTTCCAAAACCATTAAAATGATACCCAAAATTATCCAGAAAATTGTTGGGTTGATTATATCACCCCCTTTTTGATTTTTACTTCATGTTTTCAATTTTATTTTTTAACATTGATATAACTTCTTCTAATTTTAAATTATTAATTTCCTCGCCATCTCTGCTTCTCAAACTAACAGTTTCATTGCTTTGTTCTTTTTCACCAACAATTAACATATATGGTATTTTCTGCATCTGGGCCTCTCTAATTCTATACCCTAAAGTTTCATTTCTCGAATCAAGGTGAGCTCTAATTCCACTGTCAACCAATTCCTTTGTTATTTTTGAAGCATATGTTGAAAATTTATCAGATACTGGTAAAACTGTAACTTGAATTGGCGAAATCCAGAGAGGAAAAGCTCCTGCGTAATGTTCAATTAAAATACCAAAAAACCTCTCAAGTGAACCATATTTAGCAGTATGAATCATTACTGGTCTTACTTCTTCGCCATTCTTGTCAATATATGTTAAATCAAATCTTTCAGGCATTTGGAAATCAAGTTGAATTGTTGCACATTGCCATTCTCTACCTAAAGAATCTTTAACATGAAAATCAACTTTTGGGCCGTAAAATGCACCTTCACCTTCAGCTATTTCAAAATCTAAATTAATATCTTCTAAAACCTTTCTCAAAGCCTCTGTTGCTTTTTCCCAAGTCTTCTCATCTCCCATATGATCTTCTGGCATTGTACTTAAAGTTGCTCTGTAAGTAAAACCAAACGGCTTATAAAGTTCGTCTATTAATCTAACTACAGAGGATACTTCATCTTCAATTTGATCTTGCCTACAAAAAATATGAGCATCATCTTGAGTAAAAGCTCTTACTCTTAAAAGACCATGTAATACACCACTTCTTTCATATCTATGTACCTTTCCAAATTCGAATAACCTTATAGGAAGATCTCTATATGAAACAACTTCATTTTTATATATCAAAATATGTCCAGGACAATTCATAGGTTTTATAGCATACTCAACTTCTTCTTTTTCAGTAAAGTACATGTTTTCTTTATAATGATCCCAGTGCCCACTTTGATGCCATAATTTAACATTCATTACAAGTGGCGTCATAACTTCAGAATAATCATATTTTTTATGCAATTTTCTTGAAAAACTCATTAGTTCATTTAAAATAATTGACCCTTTAGGTAAAAAAATAGGCATTCCAGGCGCAACCTCAGTATTAATAAAGAACAAACCAAGTTTTGGCCCTAATTTCCTATGGTCTCTTTTTTTTGCTTCTTCTATCATTTTTAAATACTCTTCAAGTTCCTCTTTGGTAGCAAATGCTGTACCGTAAATTCTTTGCAGCATAGGATTTTTTTCGCTTCCTCGCCAATATGCCCCAGAAACTGATAATAATTTAAAATGTTTTATCATACCAGTTCTAGGCAAATGAGGTCCTCTACAAAGATCAACGAATTCTCCTTGTCTATAAAAACTTACTTTTTCATCTGGTATTTCTTCAATTAATTCAACTTTATAAACTTGCCCTTTTTCTTTCATGAACTTAATTGCTTCTTCTTTGTCTAATTCAAATCTTTCTATTTTTAGATCCTCTTTTATGATTTCTTTCATTTTCTTCTCAATTTTTTCCAAATCATCTTCGGTTATTGAACCGTTTAATATTTCAAAGTCATAGTAGAACCCATTTTCTATAGTAGGTCCAATACCAAGCCTTACATTATTCTCTCCATAAATCCTCATTACTGCCTGAGCCATAATATGAGACATTGTGTGCCTATAAAATTCAGGAGCTTCTTTATCTTTCTTTGTAATTATTCTTAATTCACAATCAAAATCAATGGGCCTTTCAAGATCCCATAACTGTCCATTTACTACTGCTCCTACAGCGTTTCTATATAATCCCTCACTAATTTCTCTAGCTATTTGACCAGGTGTCACCGGATTATTATATTTCTTTATACTACCATCAGGAAGGATAATCTTCATTTTAGCACCTCCAAAAATCAAATATTTATTCTTATTATTCTCTTTTCAAATAGAATCATAAAAATCACAAAAAATACGCTTAGTGAAATTAAATACGACGCGAAATATCCTTCAAATACCATAGGAATTAAAAATAAGGCACTTTGTACAAGTGGTAAGAACCATATCTTCATCCAATATTCTCTAGATGAATCTATGATTAAAATAATAAAAATCAAAACCACAAACAAAAAACTGAATTCATGATAATTTACAAATACATATATAGAAAGATAAGTTATAAAGCGCAAAGCTTTTTCAAAAGTAAAGTCATTTAAAGATTCAATATAAAAGAATAGTGGAAAAACTACAATAATATCAAAAAAAGATTTGTCAAAAGCAACAAGAAGTAATGGAAAAAGCCAAAGAAAAAGCCTATAGATCATAATCCGAGTTCCTCCGAAATTTCTCTCATGGCCTCTAATGATAATTCATAAAATTTTTCAAGAGATAAACCAAAATCTTCACAACTTTTCATTTGTTCTCTACTGGCTCCTTTAGCAAAGGATTTTTCCTTAAATCTATTCAATAAGAAATTAACATCGATAGCAGATAATTTTTTTTCTGGTTTTATCAAAGCACCTGCTACAATAAAACCAGTAGTTGGATCAACAGCATAAATTACTTTTTCAATTAAACTTTCCCTTTCTTTTTTTTCACAATGTGCTAAAATCGCATTTTTAACTTCTTTTGGAACACTATCTCCTAATAATTCCACTGTTTTTAAACCATGTTCTTCGGGGTTGTTTTTCGTATATTCATAATCTAAATCATGCAATAAACCAGCTAAACCCCAAATTTCAGTATCCTCACCAAAATATTCAGCCATTTTCCTCATAACTGCTTCAGTAGCTAAACAGTGTTTTATTAAATTCTTAGTTTTTACATGTTTTTTTAGTAATTCAAAGGCTTCATTTCTCGTTAACATTTAACCACCTCCGTTAAAAATAGTATACCACATTTTAAATAATAAAATTTTTCCTTTTTATTCTTTTATTATTTTGATTTATCGTAAAAAATTGTCTATTTTATTATTATTTCTTAAAATTACTATACTTTTTGTAATTTGTCAATAAAAGTATAATTTTTAACAAACTAGGAGGGATAAAATGTACAAGCTTAGATGTATAACTTGCGAGAAGATTTATGAACCTAGCCGCGATTTATACACATGTCCGCATTGTGGAGATAGAATGGGAACTTTAGAAGTAATTTATGATTATGATAATATCTCTATCAAAAAATCAGAATTCTATCCTGAAGGAGATATTTCTCAATTTTCAAAAATTTTACCAATTAATCAATATGTTGTTCAATTAAAGGTAGGCGGGACACCTTTATATAAATTTAAAAATATTTTAGGCATTAAAGAACTACAAGTAAAGTATGATGGTACAAATCCTACGGCTTCATATAAGGATAGAGCAACTGCTATAGCCATCTCTAAAGCATATGAATTTAACTATGATACTATATATTGCGCTTCGACCGGCAATGCTGCTAGTTCTCTTGCTGGATTAACCGCCCCTACAAAGTTAAATACTTTTATATTTGTTCCAGCAAGTGCCCCAATAGCCAAAATAGCTCAACTATATGTTTATGGTGCCAATGTAATTCAAATAGACGGTACTTACGATGAAGCATTTGATATTTCAATGGTAGTAGGTAAAAAACTCAATTGGTACTCAAGAAATTCTGCAATTAATCCATATCTTTTAGAAGGGAAAAAAACAGGCGCTTTAGAAGTTATAGTTCAAAATAATTTTGAACCACCTGATGTTGTTTTAGTAGGCGTTGGCGATGGAACAGTTATTAGTTCTTTATTTAAAGGATTTTATGACTTTTATAAATTGGGTTTAATTAATAAAATTCCAAAAATTATTGGTATTCAAGCTCAAAATGCTGATGCAATAGTTAGAACATTTGAAAAGGGAAAACCATATACTCCGGTTGATATTACCTCAAGTACTATAGCTGATAGTATTTCTGTAGGAAAACCAAGAGATGTAATTAAGGCATGTAAATACGTTGAAAAAAGTGGTGGAACATTTTTAAGGGTTTCTGATGAGGAAATTTTAAAAGCAATATCTGAACTTGCAAATTTAACTGGTGTTTTTGGAGAACCAGCTGGGGCAGCATCCTATGCTGGATTAAAGAAAGCAATTAAGAACAATTTAATAGCAAAAGATGAAAAGGCTTGTATTTTCGTTACAGGAAACGGATTAAAAGACATAAAATCAGTTGAAAAACTCATAAAACCTATAAAAATTAAGCCAAATCTTGAAGAAGTTTTATCTTTTATAAATGAGGTGAAATCATGATTGTAAAATTCAAACTTAACGGAAAAGAAATTGTAAAAGATGTTCCTGTTTATAAAAGAGCTCTTGACTTTTTAAGAGATGATCTAGGAATTTTATCAGTAAAGGAAGGATGCGGCGAAGGTGAATGCGGTGCATGCACTATCTTGGTAGATGGTAAAAACGTTCACTCTTGTTTAATGCTAGCTGTAGAATTAGATGGCAAAGAAGTAATTACTGTGGAAGGTTTAGAAGATAAAATAATCCAAAATGCATATGTTGAAGCAGGAGCTATTCAATGTGGCTTTTGTACCCCAGGTTTTATAATTTCAACTAAAGCTCTTTTAGAACAAAACAAAAACCCTTCAAGTGAAGAAATCAAAGAAGCGCTTGAAGGAAATCTTTGTCGTTGCACTGGTTATTTAAAAATAGAAGATGCTGTAAAATTAGCAGCCAAAATGTATAACAAAGGAAGTGATGAAAGATGATAAAAAATTATTTTAGACCAAAAACTATAGATGAACTTTCTGAATTAAAGTATAAAACAAACGGATATTTATTTTCCGGCGGTACTGACTTGTTTGTCAAATTAAGAGCAGGAATTATTGATACTGATACTGTTATTGATACAAAATATTTAGATACAAAAGGAATAGAAATAAAAGACAAAAAATTGTTTATTCCTATTAATGCAACTTACAATGAACTTCGTTATTTTATTAAAGAAAATAAGCTAAATAATATTCTTGAAGATATTGTAAAAACCATAGGTTCACCTATGATTAGAAATAGGGGTACTCCTGTTGGTAATATTTCGAATGCTTCCCCTGCAGGAGACTTTGTCCTTGCAAGTTATTTATTTAATGCCCAAATACTTATTGAACCTTCTTCTAAAAAAATTCCTATAAAAGATTTCATTAAAAGCCCTGGACAAATTAATCTAGAACAAAACGAATTTGTATATGGAATAGAACTAGAATTATTGACTGATTACAAATTTTACTTTGAAAAAGTTGGTAGGAGAAACGCTATGATTATTTCTATAGCAAGCATTGGAATATTAATAAAAGAAGAGGATAATAAAATAAACGACATTAGGATTGCCTTTGGTTCTGTTGCACCAACAATTTTACGAGATGAAAACTTAGAAAAAACTTTAATAGGAAAAACTATAGACGAAGAACTTTTTAAGTATCTTGCTAATGAATATCAGAAACTTTCTTCTCCAATTACTGATGTTAGGGCTACAAAAGAATATCGAAAAAGCTTGGTTCACAATTTAGTTATTAAAGCATATAACAATCTATTTGAAAAGGTGGTGAGATGATGATTCAATTTAATGAATATTTAAAACCTAAAACTATCGAAGAGGCCTATAAATTATTAATCACTAAAAATGCTGAAATTGTCGGAGGTGGAGCATTTTTAAGGCTTTCAAACAGAAAAGTTGATGTGGCAATAGACCTTTTTGATGCTAACCTAGATTTTGTTAAAGAAAACGACAATTACATCGAAATAGGGTCAATGGTTGTAATTTCAGCTTTTGAAGAAAATCCAATTTTAATTAATCTTTATAATGGCTTTCTCAAAAATGTTTCAGAAACTATTCTAAGTTTTCAAATGAGAAACATAATTACTATTGGTGGAACTTTGTATCCAAAATACGGTTTTTCTGACTTAATTACGGCTTTGTTAGTTTTACCAACAGAAATATATTTATACAAATCTGGAAAGTTTACTTTGGAAGAGTTTTTAAAAACTAAATTAGCTCACAAAGACATTTTAGAAAAAATTGTTATCAAAAAAGAAAATTTAAAGACTTCTTTCCAATACATCAGAAATTCAGAATATGATTTTTCAATTTTAAATGTTGCAGTTTCTAAAGGAGAAGAAGTAAAAATAGCAGTAGGAGCAAGACCTGGTGTCGCCTTACTTGCTTATAAAACAATGCAATTCTTAAATGAAAATGGTTTAAACGAAGAAACTATTATAAAAGCTTCTAAAATGGTTTCTGATGAAATTCCTTTTTCTGACGATATAAAAGCTTCTAAAGAATACCGAAAAAAAGTTTGTGAAGCTCTTGTTAAAAGAGCTTTGTTGGAGGTGATGTAATGAAAATAAATGTAACCATTAATAATGAAAAAAAAGAATTAGAAATTGCTCCTGATGAAGTGTTGTTAGATGTTTTAAGAAGGTATGGATATCATAGCGTAAGAAGAGGCTGCGATACAGGAATGTGCGGTATTTGTACAATACTTTTAGATGGAAGACCTGTTCCTTCTTGTTCAATTTTTGCTGCAAGAGTAGATGGTCATGAAATAACAACAGTTGAAGGACTTCCTGAAGCTAAAGATTTTGCTAAATTATTAGCTGAAGAAGGAGCAGATCAATGTGGTTTTTGTAGCCCAGGCTTAATTGTTAACACTGTGTATTTAAAAAAGCTAAAAATTAAAAAAATGGAAGAAATACAAATTAAACTTATCGGTAATCTCTGCAGGTGTACTGGATATGTTGGCCAACATAGAGCCATCGAAAAATTTTTGGGGGTGGAAAAATGAAAGAAGTCACTCGAAAAATACCAAAAAAAGATGCTCTAGGATTATTATTAGGAAAGCCTGTTTATACAGATGATCTCGCTCCAAAAAATTCTTTGATTGTTAAGCTTCTAAGGAGCCCCCATGCTTTTGCAAAAATTAAAAATATAGACATTTCTGAAGCAAGTAAAATTGAAGGAGTTGAATGCATTTTAACCTATAAAGATGTTCCTAGAAATCCTATAACACGAGCAGGACAAGGTTATCCTGAACCTTCTCCACATGACTGGTATATATTAGATGAATATGTTAGATATGTCGGAGATGAAGTAGCAATTGTAGCTGGAAAAGACGAAAAATGTGTAAATGAGGCTCTTAAAAAAATAAAAGTTGAGTACGAAATTTTTGAACCTGTTCTTGATTTTGAAAAAGCAGAAGGACATCCTTCAATAATCCATCCAGAAAAAGAAACACATCCAATGTTTGAAATAGGATTTGATGCACAAAAGAATATCGCGGCTTCTTACGAAATGGAAATTGGAAGTGTAGAAGAAGAACTTAAAAAATGTGATGTTGTAATTAGTGAAAGATTTTACACCCAAGCTCAAGCACATGTTGCTTTTGAACCACACACAGCAGCTTCTTATATAGATATGCATGGTAGATTAATTATAATATCTTCTACACAAGTTCCTTTCCACGTAAGAAGAATTATTGCTGAAGCTTTTGATATTCCAATAAAAAATATTAGAGTAATTAAACCAAGAATTGGTGGAGGATTTGGTGGAAAACAAGCTGTTCACGGTGAACCATTTGTTGCTGCTGTAACACTCAAAACAGGTAAACCAGCTAAGATAGTTTATACAAGGCAAGAAGTTTTTGAAGCAACCTATAGTAGACATCCAATGAGATATGACATTACATTGGGCGCATCAAAAGATGGAAAATTAAAAGTTATTGATATGAAAGGATTATCAGATACTGGGGCATATGGAGAACATGCTTTAACAACATTTATGGTAGCAGGTTCAAAAACTTTGCCATTATATAACAAAGTTGATGCTGTTAGATTTTCTGGAAAAGTGGTTTATACAAATAAAGTACCTGCTGGAGCATATAGAGGATATGGTGCAATTCAAGGAAACTTTGCTTTAGAATCTGCCATAGATATGTTAGCAGAAAAACTTGGAATGGATCCTATTGAATTTAGAAAGAAAAATATGATAAGAGAAGGTGAAACTTCACCCATATTTAAAATTATGGGCGAAGGTCGTGAAGGCGTTGATATGATAGTAAGAAGTTGTAAATTGAATGAATGTGTTGAAGAAGGAATGAAATTAATTAATTGGAAAGAAAAGTTTCCTAGAAAAAAGATTTCTGAAACTAAATATCGTGGAGTAGGAATGGCAATAGCAATGCAAGGATCAGGAATTGCTAATATTGATATGGGAGCTGCTGTTCTAAAACTTAATGATGATGGTTCTTTTAACCTTTTGATTGGAGCAACTGACCTTGGAACAGGGAGCGACACAATTCTTGCACAAATAGCTGCTGAAGTTTTAAATGTTCCAACTGAAGACATAATTGTTTATTCATCAGATACTGACCTCACTCCTTTTGATGTTGGAGCATATGCTTCAAGTACAACATATGTTTCAGGTAATGCTGTAAAAAGAGCTGCTGAAAAAATGAGAAAACTTATTATAAAAGAAGGAGCACTTAAATTAGGTTTAGATGAATCCAATGTTGATTTTGATGGAAAATATATATATGAAAAGAATGGAAGTAAAAAAGTTTCTTTAAAAGAACTTGCAACAGTATTACTTTACACTGAAAACCAAAAACAACTTATTGCAGATGCTTCCTATGTAGGCGAAGAATCTCCTCCACCATTTATGGCTGGTTTTGCAGAAGTTGAAGTTGATATAGAAACTGGGAAAGTAAAACTCATTAATTATATTGCAGTTGTTGATTGTGGTGTTACAATTAATCCAAATCTAGCTAGGATTCAAGTTGAAGGTGGGCTTGTTCAAGGAATTGGCATGGCATTATTTGAAGATGTAAAATATTCTCCAAATGGAAAATTACTTACAAATAACCTTATGCATTATAAAATACCATCTAGAGCAGATATAGGAAATATAATTGTTAAATTTGTTGAAAGCTACGAACCAACAGGCCCGTTTGGGGCTAAATCAGTAGCAGAAATTGGTATTGACACTCCTCCTGCTGCAATTGCAAACGCTATCTACAACGCTGTAGGGGTTAGAATTAAAACCCTTCCAATTACACCTGAAAAAGTTTTAATGAGTTTAAATAATAAATAAAAACAAGCCTCCGAAAATCGGAGGCTTGTTTATTTAAAACTTAAATAATTGGAATACCAAACAAACTCCACCACATCCACCAATAATTTCCACCATACTCGTCTACAGTGGTAAGTGTTGAATCTGTAGCAAATGTTCCAAAAACTGGGATTTGATAACCGTTTAATGTGACCGTTCCATTTACTGTACAAGCTGTTCCTACATTTGACCTTTCAACTCTCAAATACACATAATCTGCTATCCATGAAAAATCATATGTGGTCTGAGTAGAAAAAGCAGCTTTATCATAACTTCCTCTTATACCATAAATTAATTCATATAAAGCTGAATCAATAGTAACTGTTGCTTGACCTAAATCAACAGTTGGTTCATCAAATTCTACTTCAAATGATGATGTAAATGTGAAAACTTCAGAAGAATCATTTGTTAAATTGACAATTCTACTATATTGTCTTTCTTCTTCTCTTCTCGATGCATAGCTACCAAAATATCCTCCATTATAACTTCTATCATTTGAATCTGGCCCACCAACAATAACTTCATATTCACCAGCATCTATATTTGAAAAATGGGCAGCCCCTGTGTAATCACTTTTTGCAAAATAATCCGCTCCATCACTATTTAATCTTTTTAATGTAACAAACACACCTGGTATACCATAACCCCAGCTATCGAGTGAATAAACATCAAATGTCAATCCACCATCTTCTGGTAAATTCAAATCTACTGAATTTTTAGCATTTACTAATCCAAATCCCGAATCATGATCAAAACCTGCTTCATCGATATCAATTGCTCCTTGTTCAATAAGTTTTCTTATCTGCCACACTGTAGCATCAGGATATTTTTCTAACAGCAATGCCACAACTCCTGATACATGTGGACATGCCATAGATGTACCTTGCCAAACATCATATAATCCATTATTGCTTCCCATTAATGAATATCCTTCATATCCAAGAGAATTCAATCCAGGGACAGATGATAATATTGCTACACCTGGTGCACCAACAGTAATTGCATCACTTCTATTTGAGAACCATGTTGTTCTATAATCTCCTCCATTGTATTCTACAGCAGCTACTTGAATGATTCCTGGATAGTTTGATGGATAATGTAAATGTTGATCAGTATGATCGTTTCCAGCTGATACTGTTACAACTACATTATTATCTAATGCATAATCAAAAGCTTCTTTCAAAGTATAACTATATCCCCAGCCTCCCCATGAATTTTGAAGGATGTCTGCACCATTTTCTACTGCCCATATAATTCCTTCTGCTACTTCATCATCTCCAACATAGCCAACAGTATCAAATATAACAATTGGCATTATTTTTGCCTCTGGAGCAACTCCTACAATACCTAAACCATCATCTGTAGCTGCTATTGTACCTGCTACATGGGTACCATGAGCTCCTCCATATGATGAATCAGTACCTGCAGGTAATATTTCATCTGTTAATGGTCTATATCCCTCTATTACTTGTCCAACCAAATCTGGATGTGTACCATCAACACCTGTATCAATTACAGCAACAACTACGCCTTTTCCCGTATAACCAGAATTCCATACATCTTCAACATTTAAGGCTTCTAGGCCCCAAAGATATTTTGAAAATTCTTCGTTTCCTCTTCCTGTTGCTGAGTATATTGTATTTCCCTTTGGATTTTTTACATTTATTATTTCATCTGAAACTGGTTCAGGATCTATTATGAATCTCTTGTAGCTTGGTTCAACATATCTTATTCCTTTTAAGTCTAATTTCATTATCTTTTCATATGCTTCTTCAACTGTTCCATTAAATTTAACTGATACCATTTTTATTTGTGGTAATTCAACAGAAATTTCTCCATTTAATACCTCTACTATTTTGTCAACCTCTTCTCTATCTTCATATCCAACTAGTATCTTTCCTTCTTCATATTCTGTGTCTAACTTTCCAAAAACTAAATCTGTATTATCACTCGCTACTTCATTTTTTAATGTATTTGAAGAAATATCATTTATTCCACAACTAGATAAAACTAATATTAAAACCAATAATCCAAATAAAGTATATTTAAGCAATTTATTCATCAATCATTCCCCCCTTTCATTAATTTTCACCAGTTGTGAATGTGTTATAAATTTCTGCTTCAATTTCAAACGGAGAAATAATACCAGCTTGATCAGCAAATATAGAATATGCCTCCGAATCATCATCAGACACTATTGCAACAGCAAGTTCATTTCCCCATTCGTAAGTTTTGTTTTTCTGTAAAGTATCATAAGAATACCAACCTCCTGCTGCATAGTCTACCCACCAACCTACAGGAGGATTATTAAAATCAAATGAAACACTTGTTCCATATGTTCCAAAGAAACTATAATATGGATAACCAGGGCCACTTATTGAGTAGTATCCTAAATCATTCAATGTAAGATCATATAACCATATATCAAATAAATAAAGCGTATCTCCTTCAGGTGAGGTAATTGGATTTACTATTTCCCATGCAAAAGTTGGATTTGTAGATACATTAGTTGCTCCATCTGTTGGACTTAAATAATTTATTCCAAAGACATCCAATGGTACAACTGAACCTAATAATGTAGGTGTTGCCACAAAATCTCCATATTTAGCAGCTACTTTGTACCAAACTTCTTTACCAGCTGCAAGTTGTGGGGATTTATCTCTAAAATAATCGTATCCTTCTGGTACGGTTGCAATTTCTTCAAAATTTTCCCCATCGAAACTTCTATAAATTACGTATGCTTCTGGTTGTTCTGCAGTAAGTGATGCACTAGAATCTTCCCAGGCTATCCAGTAAATTTCTACCCAAAGATTTGTATCTTTCTCTGGTGCAGCTTCTAATTGATTTTCTCGATTGTAATCTGGAACAGCCTCCTTGTTAATTTTAATTGGGTTATTATAAAATTGAATACCTCCTCTTGTTGTAAAAGCATATATGCTAGGATCTATTTTCTCTACTTCATATGGATTATTTACTGTAATTTCTCCTCTTTCTATATTTATGTAATATACATTCACAACCATATTTTCATTTTGATCAAACACAACTATGTATAATGGAACTAGCCCTACAAATCCAGAAATTGATAATGTACCTTCTGCTGGTGATTCATAAAAAATACTTCTAGGATTAGTGAAAAATCCAGCCCCAGGTATTGATCCTAACTTTACATAAATGTATTTCACATCGTATTCTGTAGTATTTACATTTATTTCGTAGTAAAAATCACTATTGACATTTAGTATATTACCATTTAACATTAACTCATTTGTTTTAGAACTATCTTCGTAAAACTTTACATTAATTTCAGCTGGTACCTCTGTAGTTGTAATTCCAACAGATGGCTTCCTTAATTGCGTTTCTATAGTAGTTGTCTTATTTTTTTCAAACATAACATTGTTAAACCTTGTAACTGCATATCCTTCTTTTGTTATAACAAAATCTAAATATCCTGATTCAATATTTGTAGGAATACTTAAGATAATATACCCCTCACTATTTGTAGTCCCCTCTGAAATTTTTATACCGTTGTAATAAACTTTTACTGTAGCTTCAGAAACTGCATATCCTGAGTTGTAATCAGTAACATACATCTCAAGGTTTGTTGAAAAAATACTGAACGGAACACATCCAGAAAAAAATACAATAAGCAAACCCAAAATAAGCGTAAAAAACAAAAGTTTTTTTCGCACACCTATCCCTCCTTTAATTAATAGATTTAAGATACAAAAAGAACTAAGATATTGAAAATTATAATTAAATGTTCATTAGCTATTTGTTTTTGTTTCTTACATTAATAACATAAAATCATAAAATTTTATTCACACTTAACATTATATTATAATACATTTTTAAAAAATCTGTGTTAAAATATTAAAAAATTAGAGGTGAAAAACATTGATTAAATCTAAAGCTTTTATTGATGAATTGGAAACGATTTCAAACAAAACATTTAAAAGTGAAGAAAAAGAATTAATTGAAAGAGCCATAGAAGTGGTTGAATATGCTCATGAAGGATTCTATAGAAAATCGGGTGAGCCATTTGTTTATCACCCATTGGAAGTCGCTAAAATTTTAGCATCGTTAAAATTAGACACAATTACATTGATTTCCGGAATTTTACATGACACAGTTGAAGATAGTAATGGAAAAGTTACTTTAGAATATATCAAAAAGAATTTTGGAAAAGAAGTTGCAACAATTGTTGATGGTGTAACAAAAGTAAGTAAAATAAATGCTCCGGTTGGGAATATCGAGCAAAAGAAAAAAAGTGAAACAATTCAAAAAATGCTTTTTGCAATGGCAGAAGATGTAAGAGTTATATTTGTAAAATTGGCTGACAGATTACACAACATGAGAACAATTGAATTTGTTGATGATCATGAGAAGAAGAAATATAAAGCACTTGAAACCCTTGAAGTATATGCCCCAATTGCTCATAAACTTGGAATACATGTTATAAAATGGGAATTAGAAGATCTCTCATTTAAAGTACTATATCCCGAAGAATACTATAAGATAAAAGAACTTGTTGCTGAAAAGAAAAAAGAAAGAGAAGAAAGAACTAATGAATATGTTAAACAACTCATGCTTGCTTTAAAAGAACATAATATAAAAGCAAAAATTGAAGGAAGATATAAACATTATTACAGTATCTGGAAAAAAATGAAAGAAAAAAATAAAAAATTTGATGAGATTTATGATTTAATCGGAATTAGAGCTATAGTAAAAGATATAAAAACATGTTACACAACTGTCGGTGTAGTTCACCAAATTTGGGTACCCTTGCCAGGAAGATTTAAAGATTATATTGCAGCACCAAAATCTAATGGTTACAAATCTATTCATACAACAGTTATAACACAATATGGAGAACCTTTAGAAATCCAAATAAGAGATTATCAGATGCATAATGAAGCGGAATATGGTTTGATTGCACATTGGATTTATAAAGAAAAATCAGTTGACTTGAAACAAAAATGGCTTTCTCAACTTTTAGATTGGAGAAAAGAATTATTGAAAGGCTCAACAAACCTTTCTGAATTAAAAAATGAACTACAGCTAGGTGAGGTGTTTGTTTTAACACCGAAGGGCGAAATTATGCATATGCCTAAAGGTTCAACCGTAATAGATTTTGCATATGCCATACATACCGAAATTGGTCATCACTTTTCTGGCGCTAAAGTAAACGGCAAAATTGTTCCCATTAGTTATAAATTAAAAAACGGAGATGTTGTTGAAATTCTTGTAAACAAATCAAGTAAAGGACCAAGTTTAGATTGGCTTAAATATGCAAAAAGTCCTCGTACTAAAGCAAAAATTAGGAGATTTTTCAGAGAGCAAGAAAAAGAAAAATTAATTGATTCAGGAAAAGATGTCATTAGAAAACTTGCTAAAAGATTAAATACATCTATAGAAGGTTTACTTGAACATGAAAAAATTGTTGATTTTTTAAAAAATCATAACCTCTCAATTGAAGAACTGTTTATCCGCATTGGTGAAGGCAGTATCACCTTTAATGATTTATTAAACCTTTTAGAAAAACCAAAAGAATCTAAAAAAGCAGTCAAAAACCAAAAGAAAAGTTACAAAAATCTTATTGCCATAGATGGAATTTCTTCAATTGATGTTCATATTGCGAAATGTTGTATGCCAGTTCCCGGAGATGAAATAATTGGAATTGCTAGCAGGAGAGGCATAACTGTTCATAGAACTGAATGTAAAAATATAAAGAATATTGATGAAAACAGAAAATTTAAGGCTAATTGGATTTCTGAAGAATCAGGAGGATTTTTTGCTGCTATTGAAATTGAACTTGATAAAAATGAACGTTTGCCTGAAATAATGAACATTTTTGTTAATAAAAAAATTAATATTTCAAGTTTGAAAGTTTCTGATTCAGAAACGTGGCGAACGGTATTTGCATATTTCACAATTATGGTAAAATCATTAAGTGAGTTGAATGAATTAATAAAAGAAATAGAAAAAAAGGCTGGAGTAATAAGGGTGAGAAGAAAATGAGGGCAGTCGTTCAACGAGTAAACTATGCATCTGTTGAGGTTAATGGAGAAATAATTGGAAAAATAAACAAAGGGTTGTTGGTATTACTTGGTGTTGGTAAAGATGATACGGAAAAAGATACAGAATATTTAGTTGAGAAAATTTTAAATCTTAGAATCTTTGATGATAAAGATGGGAAAATGAATTTATCTTTACTAGATATAAAAGGTGAGTTATTAGTAGTTTCTCAATTTACTCTTTACGGTGATTGTAGGCGCGGAAGAAGGCCTTCTTATTCAGATTCAGCTCATCCAGAAAAAGCTGAAAATTTGTACAATTTATTTGTAGATTATTCAAAAAAATTTGGTATTAAAGTTGAAACTGGGAAATTTGGTGCATATATGAAAGTTTCCCTTGAAAATGATGGACCAGTAACCCTTTTGCTTGATTCAAAGAAGGGGTTCTAATGCTGTTACATGTTTGTTGTGCTCCTGATTTAGTACCTGCATTTTTCCATCTTAAAAAAATTGAAAAAGTATATTTTTATAACCCTAATATTTATCCAAAAGAAGAGTATAAAAAAAGATTAAATGAAGTCATAAAACTTTCAAAAGAATGGGATTTTAAGATCATAGAAAGCAAATATGAACCAGAAATATTTTATAATTATGTAAAGGGATATGAAAATCTTGGTGAAAATAGTACAAGATGCGAAAAATGTATCTATTTGAGGCTTTTTGACACAGCACTTAAAGCAAAAGAAATAGGTGAAAAAGAAATAGCAACTACTTTAACATCTTCTCCTCGAAAAAATTTAGATAAAATAAACAAAATTGGAAAATTGGTTGAAGATAAAACCGGTATAAAATATATTGAAACTTATTTTAGAAAAGGGATTGAATATCAAAAAGCATTGAAATATATTAAAGAAAAAGGAATTTATCGTCAAAACTATTGTGGATGTGTTTTTTCATTAAAGGAAACAGAAATTCAAAAACAAAAAAAACTTTTAGAAAGACAAGAAAAATTACAAAAACTTGGTTTCGAAAAATTTACATTAGATCCCGAAGTTTTAGTTGTTGATGAAAACATTTTTGAACTGATCCATGAAAAATTTATTGACATAATTGAAATAATTAGACCTAAAATTTTGGTTACTAATAATGTTTTCAGTCAAAAATTAAATTTAAAAGATGGATGGAATAAATTGGGTAAATATAATTTAAAAGTTAAAATAAAAGACGAAAATGAAATAAAAAATTGGGAGTGTGATAAATGTTAGCTCTTTTTAAAAATATTCCACTTATATCTGCAACTCTTGCATTTTTATTTTCTCAGTTTATTAAGGTACTAATTTATAGAGATATAAAAGCCTTTGGTAGATACGGAGGAATGCCTAGCGCCCATATTTCAACTCTTTCAGCTTTGGCTTGGGCTGTTGGGAGAACCACAGGATATGAATCTCCTCAAACAGCAATTGCCGCTATTTTACTTGCTGTAATTGCATCTGATGCTGTTGGATTGAGAAGAAAAGTTGACCCAAATAGTGGACATACTTTAGCTGAAGCTATTGCAGGTTTTGTTTTAGGTATGATAATAGCATTAATTATGACTAGGAGGTAAAATATGAAAAAATTTGTATTGACATTAACAATTCTAATACTTTCAACCACTTTATTAGCATTACCCGGAAAATGGTTTAGAGATTTGATTAAAGATTATAGAGCATCTCACGGATTAGATACATATGAAGAAATGTTGTATGAAATTGAAAATACAATATTATCAGTTTCGAAAGAAACTGGTATTGATCCTTTATTAATTACTTCAGTAATAATTGTAGAAAGTGAATTTCGAAATGTTATTGGTTTATATGGTGAACTTGGTATGATGCAAATAAAACCTGAAACTGCAGCTTATGTTGCAAAAATTTATGGTTTTAAAGAACCGGAAGAAGGATGGATCAGAATTATGTGGGATTATAAACTGAACATTAAAATTGGAACTTATTATATTAAATACCTATACGATAGGTTTGGCAACATTGTAGATGCAATTAAAAATTATAATGGAGGAATCTATAAAGACATATACGCTGAAAGAATTTTGAAAACTTATCAGAAAATGCTTGAGGTGGCTGCTTTAAATGAAAAAAATTCTTGAAACTAAAAATTTATATTTTTCATATGAACAATTTTCAATTAAAAATTTAAATATTACTTTGGAAAAAGGAAAATTTGTTGGTGTAATAGGTCCTAATGGTGCTGGTAAATCCACAACCTTGAATCTAATCTCCAAATTATTAAAGCCAAAATCAGGAAAAATTTTAGTTTTTGGAAAAGATTTGAAAAAACTTAGCAGATTGGAACTTGCAAAATATATTTCATTTGTCAGGCAAGATTTTACACCTGCTTTTGAATTTAAGGTTAAAGACATAGTCGAAATGGGAGGATTTCATAGAAATAGAAGCTTTTTTTCAAATATAGAAGAAAATGAAAAAATCAAACAAAGTTTAAAACTAGTCGGTTTGGAAGGTTTTGAAAACCGCTATTTTTCAACCTTAAGTGGTGGAGAGCAAAGAAGAGTATTAATTGCAAGAAGCTTGTACCAAGAAACTCCTATATTAATTGTTGATGAATTAACTGCTCATCTAGATATTTCTCATTCGATTCATATAGTCGAAATTCTAAAAAAACTTACCACTTTAGGAAAAAGTATTTTAGCTGCTTTTCATAACATAAATATAGCTTCAAAATATTGTGATTACATTTATGCTATTAAAGATGGAAAAATTATCTTTGAAGGTATTCCTGATTCAGTAATAACCAAAGAAAACATTAAAAAATTGTATGAAACTGAAGTAGAAGTGCTTTCACATCCTTCTAAAAGCTATCCAATTGTAATCTTTTAAGAGATATTATGTACAAGGCTCTTGAATTTTTCATACATTTCTTCCATATCCTTATCCATGCTTTCCTTTACCTTCCCTAACTTTACACCTTTTATATCCGGAATTTTATATGAAGCTTCAACAACATCATTTGCATATCCTTGATAGTTTCTGAAATATTTTTGAAAAAACCTTCTAAATTTTTCATCTTTTATTGAAATAAAGGGTATGCCGAAATAGGCTGATATCAAAGAACCATGAAAACGTTCACTAATAACTATTTTACTTTGTTGAATATGATCAATAGCCATTTCTATCTGATTACAATAAGAGACTTTAATCCCTCTAACAGAAAAATTTGATAATTTTTTTGCTAGTTGTATATCTTCAGGAGAAAATGGGACAAAAACCACTTCAGAAAAACCTTCGTTTGAAAGACTGAGTAAAACAGGTATATAATTTTTAAATTTCCTTGGAATTATAACTGCTTTTTTGTCTTTAGTGTCAATTGGCTTTATTTTTGTTAACTTTCTAATTGCTGGATCTGTGGCCAAATAAGTTCTTGAGTTATATCTTTTTGCATAATTGTACGATACCTCGTCTCTTGCAAAAATGTATAAATTTTTACTTTTTAAAATATCTTTAAAAAGGTATCTGCTTAAAATCCAATTAAAAGGTCCAAAACTATTTCCAAAAAATATAACAGGTTTCCCAAAAAATAATGCAAATTTAAAAACTAAATAGTAATACAAAAAACTTTTAAAACTTGTTTTATCTTGAAAAATTCCCCCACCTCCACAAATTACAATATCGCTTGTCATTAATGCTCTAATAATAGAAAATACATTAAAGCGACTAAAAGAATCCCCGCTATTTGCTAATTTTTTTGGAAGTAATTCTAAAATTTTAAAATTTTCCTTATTTAAAAATTCTTTTATAGATTCTCTCATTAGTTCATCGCCTAAATTTCCATAACCATAATAACCAATTAACAAAATTTTTTTCAAAAGTACACCTCCTCACAAAAAGTATATCATAAAAGTAAATATAATTGAGTAATCTACAATTATTAATGGTATAATAAACTTAGATGAAATTAAATTTATTGGGGGAGTTTTTATGAATATTCATTCAATAATAAATATGAAAGGAAAAGAAAAAATTGTAATGGTTACAGCGTATGATACACCTACAGCCAAAATTGCCGAAAAAGCAGGTGTTGATATAATTTTAGTCGGTGATTCTTTAGGGAATAACGTTCTTGGCTATAATGATACTATACCGGTTACTATGGAAGAAATGCTTATTCATTTAAGAGCTGTAAGAAGAGGAGCACCAAATTCTTTCATCGTTGCAGATATGCCATTTTTATCATATGGATATAGCGATGAAGAAGCTATTAAAAATGCTGGATTATTTCTCAAAAATGGTGCCAATGCAATTAAACTTGAAGGAGGAAAAATTTTTGGAGATTTAATCAAAAAAATGATTTCAATTGGTATACCTGTCATGGGACATCTAGGCCTTACACCACAATCTTTAAATGTCTTTGGCGGTTATAAAGTTCAGGGTAAAACTGAAAAATCAAAAAATTACTTAATTGAAAATGCAAAAGAATTGGAAAATAGTGGTGTATTTTCTTTGGTCTTAGAAATGGTTGTCGAAGAAGTTGCTAAGGAAATTACTGAAATGCTTTCTATACCAACAATTGGAATTGGAGCTGGCAGATTTTGTGATGGTCAAGTTCTAGTTTTCCATGATATTGTAGGTCTTAATCCAGAATTTAAACCAAAGTTCTCTAAACAATATGCAAATACTTTTGATATAATGCGCAAAGCCATTGAAGAGTTTAGGACTGAAGTTAAAGAAAAGAAATTTCCTTCTGAAGAAAATGTATTTAAAGGAGGAAAATAATGCATATACTTTTGGGAGTTTCAAGTGGAATAGCAATTTATAAAGCAGTTGATTTAGTAAGCAAACTTAGAAAAGAAAATTATCAAATAGATGTCATTATGAGTGAAAATGCTTCAAAACTTATCTCACCTACAGTTTTTTCAGCTGTTGGAAATTGCAATGTCTATACAAACACTTTTGATCTAAATAATGGTTGGATTATTCATACGGAACTTTCACAAAAAGCAGATGTCTTTGTTTTGGCACCTGCCACTGCCAATTCAATAGCAAAGATCGCTGCCGGCTTAGCTGATAATCTATTAACAACTATTGCTCTTGCTATACCTAATAAAACCCCAAAAATTCTTGTCCCAACAATGAATACCCGAATGTATGAAAATCCTATAACCAAACGTAATATAAATATATTAAAAGATAATGGTTGGTATGTTATCGAACCCGAAGAAGGTCTTCTTGCTTGTGGAGAAATTGGGAAAGGACGTTATCCCGAAAATCAAAAAATAGTAGAAACAATAAAATTTTTAACTGCTCCCAAAATATTAAAAGATAAAAAAGTTCTAATAACTGCTGGGCCTACTAGAGAAAACATTGATCCTATTAGATATATTTCCAACTATTCCAGCGGAAAAATGGGATACTCTATTGCAAAAGTAGCCAAAAGATTGGGTGCATATACATGTTTAATTTCAGGGCCAACTTGTTTAGAAAAACCATTCTTAATTGATGAATTTGTAAATGTAGAATCTGCACAAGAAATGTATGAAAAAGTTTTAGAAAAATTCTCTAACTTTGACATAATAATTATGACTGCAGCTGTAGCAGATTTTAAAATTAAAAATACATCAGCTAATAAGATTAAAAAAGAAAATTTCAATTTTATCCTCGAACTTGAGCGCACTGTTGATATATTGTCAGAACTTGGAAAAATAAAAAGAAAAAATCAAATTTTAGTTGGATTTGCAGCTGAAACTGAAAATGTTATAGAATATGGCAAAGAAAAACTAGTCAAGAAAAACGCAGACTTTATAATTGCAAATAATGCAAAAGAAGTTATGGGAAAAGATTTTACAAAAGTATATGTTATTTCTAAAGAAAAAATATTAGAAGTTGAAGGGAGTAAAGAAAAAGTTGCAGCAGAAATTTTCAAAATTATTGTTTAGTATTTTATTAATAATAATTTTTTCTCAAATTTTTTCAACAACAATAGAAACTGGTGTAAAATATACTTTTAGGAACACTTCTTTTAATAAATATATTGTTTTGACAAGTTCCATAGAAAGAAAAATTATAATTTTTAATATGGAAACTCTAAAGATTGATTATTTACTAGATAATGTTGGAGTATATCCTGCAATTTCATATTTATACGATGATAAATTATTAATTATAGATTCTGTTGGAAAGCAATTAATTTTGTACAATTTAAAAAACTCAGAAACTCTCACAAAAGATTTAGAGTACAAACCTATATTTTATAAACGTATTAACGATACAGTTTATTTGCTGGATTTTGCAGGAAATCTTTATGGTTTTAATTTTGATTTAGATGTGGTTTTTTATCACAAATTTTTATCAGATCCTGATTATTTTGATTTTTATAATTCTAAACCCATAGGTTTTTACATATGGAGAAGTGAATTTGATATTGAATTTGAAGACAATTTACTTAATTTTGATTTAACTACACCTGTATTTATGGTTTCAAAATATATCTTCGATTTAAGAGGTGGCAAAATTTTAAACTTTGAAACGAAAGTAACACTAGAAACCTCGCCTTACATTTCTTTTGGTACAATTTGGAAAAGTAAGATTTATTTTGGTTCAATGTTTTCTAAAGAAATTTACTCACTTGAAAATGATAAAATATATACTGTAGCAAAATTAGAATTCCCACCAACATATGGAAAAGTATTTAATGATAAATTATTTATTCTTTCAGCTCCAAAAAATAAGCTAATAATTATAGGTGAAAATATACAAATTTTTGAAACAGGAAATTTTCCAGTCGAACTTTTCAAATATAAAAATAAAATTTTTGTTGTTTGTGGTGAAAATGGTGAAATAAATATAATTGAAAATTAGAAGGAGGGTAATTTTATGAATGTAAAAAAATGGGTAATTAGTCATTTCCCAACAATCAAGAAATCTCAAACAGTAGGAGATGCTTTAAGAAAAATGCGAGAATACGCATGTGATTACTGCATAGTCCTAGATGAAAACGACAAGTTTGAAGGAGTCCTTTACAAATCAAGTATTAGAGATTCGGAATTGGATACTCTTGTTGATGAATTTGTAACCTTCCCTGATTTTTATGTTGTTGAAGATTCTAATGTTGAAGAAGCTGCTTTAATGTTAATTGAAAACAGAGATCAAATTTTACCTGTTGTAAACAATAATGCTGAAGTAATAGGCATATTAACAGTCCAAGAAGTTCTTGAAGCATTTACAGAACTTTCCGCTATGGATGAACCAGGAACAAGAATAATTTTGGAACTTCCTGACAAACCTGGAGAACTTAAAAGAGTTATTGATGTTTTAGCCAACAACAAAATGAACATTCTTTCTATTCTTACTCTCAAAGAAGATGGTACAAGACAAGTATCTATAAAAGTTCAATGTGAAGATTCTGAAACAATAGCAAATTTATTAGAAATTTATGAGATCAATTATATTTCAATAATAGAAGAAGAAGGTTTTTAATGGAACTACTGTTTAAATTTGAAAATTTTGAGGGGCCTCTTGATTTAATTTTATTTTTAGTAAAGAAAAATAAATTAAGTATAAGGGAAATTCCCTTATCTTTACTTGCTGATGAATTTATGGATTATTTGAATAAAATGCAAGAGATGAATTTAAACGTTACTTCCGAATTTATTGTAACCGCCTCTTATCTTATGGAACTTAAGTCAAAAAGTTTATTGCCAAGAAGTAATGAAGATTCTGAATTCTTAAAATCTAAAGAAAAATTTTATACCCAGGTAGAACAATATGCTAAATTAAAAGAATTGGTTGAAAACATTAAACAATCAGATAATATAGACTTAAAAAATTATCCGGTAAATGTTAGAATTGTCTTTCCTAAAGTTAACGAAAAAAAGCTAAAGAAAATCATAAAAAATACACTACATGAAATTGAGATTAAAGAAAAGATATATCAAATAAAAAAAGAAGAACTTTCAATTGAAGTTGTTATGTCAAAAATACTTACAAAGAACATTGGAAAAAATCTTTTTGAAGTTTTAAAAGAATCAAGCAGCAAATATGAATTTATAGTAAAATTTTTGGCGATTTTAGAGCTGGTAAAATTAAATAAAATATATCTTGATAAAAATTACAGAATTAAGAGAGTGAGAGAAAATGCAAAAAAGTCAAATAGCGTTAATTGAAGCTTTAATTTTTGCTTCAAGAGGAATTAAAAAACAGGATTTAATAAAACTTGCTAACATTTCTGAAACTGAATTAGACGAAATAATCGACTATCTTCAAAATAAATATAACAATTCAGAAGAACACGGAATCGAATTAAGAAACGTAGATGGATTCCTTAGATTTTACTCAAAGGAAACCTTCTCTGAAATTTTGTCAAAAATAGTTAGAAAAAGATCTTTAAATAACTTATCAGACACACAACTAGAAATTGTTCTACTACTTGCAACAAAAAAGAAACTAACTAAAACAGAAATTGATAACATCAGAGGTAAAGATTCTTATATAATTCTTAAACAACTATTATCAAGTGGAGTTATAAAAAGGTATAAAAAAGGTAGAGGTTATATTTATTCATTAACTGATGTTTTTAAAGACGAAACAATGATAGAAGAACTTGTCAAAAATTTTGGAGGTGCTGAATTTGACATTACATGAAGCCAAATACCTTGCACGAAAAATCATGGAAAGTGGTGAAGTCCCCCTTTTAGTTGGGCACTTCGGAGTGGGAAAAACCGATTTAGTTCGTGAGATAGCAGAAGAAACTAATAGAAAGTTAGTAATTTTAGTTTTATCTCAGATGGAACCAGGAGATTTAATCGGTCTCCCTTCTAGGGAAAATAATAAAACGGTATTTTTAGCACCTGATTGGTGGCCTGACGAAGAAAATTATATTATTTTTCTAGATGAAGTGAATCGTTCTCATAGAAGTATAAGAAATGCAATTATGCAACTTTTAATTGATAAAAGGATACATAACCATGTTTTGCCAAAAAACACATGGCTAGTTGCTTCTATGAATCCCCCAGACGAAGATTACGACCAGGTTGATTTAATAACAGATCCCGCTTTTCTTTCCAGGTTTTTTATATTAGAAATCTCTCCAACTGTTGAAGAATGGCTCCAATGGGCAGATAAAATGAAATTACCTGATGAAATAAAAAAATTCGTAATGAAAAATCCAGAATTTTTACATCCGGGTTCATCTGTTTCTTTAAAAGCAAATATAAAGCCTAGTCCTCGAAGTTGGTATAAATTGGGAAATGTACTTAAAAATTTATCTGAAGAAGACAAAAGAAAATTTGGTTATCAGCTTGCTTCTGGAATATTAGGTTCAGAAGCCGCGAAAGTATTTACTGAAAATGCTTTTTATAACATTCCTAATGCTAGAGATATTATCTTTGAAGGGTTAATTCCTAGAGATCTGGAAATTCATGAAATAAATTCAATTATCATAAGGATCATTGACTTCTTTTCAAATTTAAGCGAAGAAGATTCCAAAAATATGATTAAAGATATAGACAAAATATCACAAAATCTTTTAAACTTATCTAAAATTGTTCCAAAAGATAGTTTTTTCAGTCTTGTTAGACTTTTGAGTGAACTTTCAAATGAAAAGGGGTATAAAGGAGAACTTTGCGATAAGATTATTGAAAAAATTAGTTTCAATGATTAATTACTTTTCAAATCTTTCATAAATTTTATCTATATTTCTCAAATAATAAGAGGGGCTAAATAGCTCCTCTATTTCTTTTTCTGAAAATAAATCTTTAAACTGAATTTTTATTTGATTTTTAAATGATATTTTTTTCTCCCAACATTCTAAAGCAATTTTCTGAATTTGCATATATGCATCTTCTCTAGAAAATCCTTTATCTATTAAAGCATGTAAAACTCTTTGTGAATAAATTAAACCATTAGTTAATTCCAAATTTTTTTTAATATTTTCTTCAAATATAACTAAATTTTCTATCAAATACTGAGATTTTTTAACCATATAATAAAGTGTCATGGTAATCTCAGGAAACATAAATCTTTCTGCAGATGAATGTGATATATCTCTTTCGTGCCATAAAACTATGTTTTCAAGAGCAATGTTAATATAGTTTCTAACAATTCTTGAAAGTCCTGTCAATCTTTCACAGAGTATAGGATTTTTCTTGTGCGGCATTGCTGATGAACCTCTTTGATGTTTCTTAAAAGGTTCTTGAACCTCAGAAACTTCTGTTCTTTGTAAATGTCTAATTTCTAAAGCCATTTTTTCTATTCCAGCTGAAATTAAACCAAAAATTTCTATTAAATGAGCATGGTAGTCACGAGGAATTACCTGTGAAGCTATGGGAACTGGTTTTAAAGAAAGGTAGGAAAGAGCCAATCTTTCTACCTCAGGATCAATATTCGCATAATTTCCAACTGCACCAGATAACTTTCCAACTGAAATCTCTTGTCTTACTTTTTCAAGCCTTTCTATATTTCTTGTAGTTTCATCAAACCAAAGAAGAAACTTTAATCCAAAAGACGTAGGTTCTGCATGGACACCATGAGTTCTACCAATCGTTGGGAGGTATTTATAATCGTTTGCTTTTTTGTATAAAATTTTACTCAAAGCTATCAATTCTTTTTTTATGTAATCAACGGCACGAATTAATGCCAGCATATTTGCAGTATCAACAACATCAGATGAAGTCAAACCATAATGAAAATATTTGGCTTCGTCTTTCATTTTTGATGTTACGACTTTAATAAAAGCAATAACATCATGTTCCACTTCTTTTTCTACATCTAAAATTTCTTCTACATTAAAATAAACATTACGTTTAATTTTTTCATAAGTTCCTTTTGGAATTTTATTTAATTCTTCGTATGCCTTTATTACTGCCAACTCTACTTCTAACCATCTTTTGTATTGACTTTCTAAAGTCCATAGACTTTTTATTGGTTCCAGAGCATATCTTTCAACCATATCTTCACCTCTCATTCCCATTCAATTGTGGCTGGAGGTTTTGAAGTAATGTCATAAACCACTCTATTTATTCCATCTACTTCATTTACAATTCTTTTTGCAACATGATTCAAGAATTCATAGGGTAATTTTGACCAGTCAGCAGTCATTCCATCCTCGCTATTGACAGCTCGCAAAGCTATTACATTTTCATATGTTCTAAAATCGCCTTTTACACCAACTGTTTTAATTGGCAATAGAACTGCAAATGCCTGCCAGGTACTATCATATAAGTTATTCTTTTTCAATTCTTCAATAAATATATGATCAGCTAATTGTAATTTATTTACTGATTCTTTCGTAACTTCTCCAATAATTCTTACTGCAAGTCCAGGACCTGGGAATGGATGCCTGTTTAAAATTTCATATGGAATTCCTAAAATTTCACCAATTTTCCTAACTTCGTCCTTAAAAAGATATCTAAATGGTTCTATAATTTTAAAATCTAAACTTTCTGGTAAACCTCCGACATTGTGATGGGTTTTAATTTTTGAAGCAGATTTTCTTTCGCTGACTTTACTTTCTATTATGTCAGGATACAAAGTTCCCTGTGCTAAAAATTCTATTTCTCCATATTTTTTTGATAAATTCTTCGCTTCTTTTTCAAAAACATCTATAAAAACATGCCCGATAACTTTTCTTTTTTCTTCTGGATCTTCTATGCCTTTCAAAGCATTAAAAAATTCTTCTTTTGCATCTACAACTATAATGTCAATATTTAAGTTTTCAAAATTTTTAATTACCTCTTCTTTTTCATTTAATCTTAAAAGCCCTGTGTCAACAAAAATAGGTAGTAAATTATCACCGATAGCCTTTTTTATTAAAACAGCTAATACTGAAGAATCAACACCCCCAGACAATCCTAAAATCACTTTTCCTTTTCCCACAGTATTTCTTATTTCTTCAATTTTCTCTCGGATAAAATCCTTCATTTCCCAATTTTTATCAAGCTTAGCAATATGTTCAATAAAATTTGATAAAATCTTCGTTCCATATTGAGTATGTGAAACTTCTGGATGAAATTGAACTCCATATATATTCCCTTCTTTGTTTCTTACAACAGCAAATGGTGAATTCTCACTCTGAGCAATCACGTAAAATCCTTGAGGTAATTCTTCAACTCTATCTGAATGGCTCATCCATACTTCAATTTTTTCCTGAATACCTTTAAATATAGGATCATTCTTTTCAATTAAATTTAAAGTAGATCTTCCAAACTCTCTTTTTGAAGATTTTTCAACTCTTCCACCCAACTTGTCAACTAAAGTCTGTAAACCGTAACAGATCCCCAAAATAGGAACATTCAACTCAAAAAAATAATCCTGAACAAAGGGTGCGTGTCTTTCATATACACTCGAAGGTCCACCAGACAAAATTATTGCACCAGGATTTAAATTTATAACTTCCTCTTTTGAAACATCCCATGGTAAAAGTTCTGCATAATATCCTGACTCTCTAATTCTTCTTACTATCAATTGAGTGTATTGAGAACCAAAATCAATTACTACAACTATTTTATTTGGAATCATTAATCTAAAACACCTCCACTTTAAAAAATCTTTATTTGATCTACTTTTGGACCAAAAGAAAATCCTTTTATTTTTACTCCTACAAAATCTTCTATAAACGCAATATATTTTTTAAAGGTATAATCTTTAACATCATGCCAACCATCTAAATAGGTATAAATTGGCTCAGCTTCTTCTATTTCCTCAATATCTAAAATTTTATCTACAAACTTTCCATTAATTTTATATCCAATACACACTGGAATTTTCTCTAAACCATTGAGTATATCACCTTTTGTCATTATCATTTCATTAACCCCCGAAACTGATATTGCATATTTCAATAAAACTAAATCTAACCATCCTACTCTTCTTGGTCTACCTGTAGTTGCACCAAATTCTTTGCCTTTATTTCTTAACAATTCTGCTTCTTCGCCAGTCAACTCAGTTGGAAATGGTCCATTACCTACTCTTGTTAAATATGCCTTAAACACACCTAACAAATTATCTAATTTAACCGGGAAGCCAATTCCACTATGTACCCCACTAGTACTACAATTAGAACCCGTGACATATGGGTATGTTCCCATATCTAGGTCTAATAAAACAGCTTGGGTCCCTTCAAACAGAACTTTTTTATTTTTAATATCTTCTATAATTTCAAGCTGACTTGTTATGTATGGTTTAAGATAATTATAAAATTTTTTAAGATCATTAAAATCAAAAGTTATTCCAAATATCTTCTCATATATCGCTGATATTCTTTCAACTTTCTTTTGCAATTTTTTCTCATTTTCTAAATCTTTTATTCTAATTCCTAACCTATTAACTCTGTCGGCAAAAGCAGGTCCAATTCCTCTTTTTGTTGTTCCAATTTTATTTACAGAATCATATTTTTCATCTAACTTTTTGTGTACTGGTAAAACAATATGAGATAAATTAGAAATTTTAATTTCAGGTAGAATTTCTATTTTGTTTTTTAAATTTTCAATTTCATTATAAAGTATTTCCAAATCAACAACAACTCCTGCTGAAATAATTAGTTCTATTGATTTTTTTATATAAAAAGATGGTAAAAGATGATTTACAATTTTTATTTCATCATTATACTCTATAGTATGCCCTGCGTTACTACCACCACTGTATCTAACGACTGCATCATAAAACTGTGAAAAAAAGGCAACAACTTTACCTTTACCTTCATCACCCCATTGAAGGCCAACAATTACATCTTTCATATATTCCCTCCTAATTGAAATTATTGTATTTCTTGTTTTAATTTCATATATTCAAGTAATCCATGAGCTGTTGCGTGCACTATACTTCGCGTATGACCAGAACAATCTCCAATGAATTTTAAGTTTGGTACTAAATTATTGTTCATTTTTTTACTATAAAATTTAACTTCAATACCATATAAAAGATGGGAATTATTTGAAATACCGGGAATTACATTTTCCAATTGTTCCAAAAACTCAGTAATTGCTTTTACAGTTTTGTGTGGTAAAACAAGATTCAAATCTCCTAGAATATATTCATCTGAATTTAAAGTTGGAAGTACATTCCATAATCTTTTAGTTCTTTTGCCTACTTTGAAATCTCCATAAGTTTGTAATATAACTCTTCTTCCTCCTGCAAGAATATTTGCTAAACGAACAATGTATTCTCCATACCCATTTGGATCATTAAAAGGTTTTGTAAAAGTATGAGTAACAAGAATTGCAAAATTTGTATTCTCAGATTTTTTAGATTGAAACGAATGACCGTTTACTGTGACAAAATTCGGGTATTTTTCAGTTACAACATATCCAGAGGGATTATTGCAAAATGTTCTAACTAAAAGACCATTTGATGCTTGATACTTTATTTTAAATTCATATAGCATTTCATTTAAATGTTGAACTACAAAATCTGGAAGTTCATACCTTATTCCTAAATCCACTGTATTATTCTTAATTACAAATTCAGGATATTTCTCACTAATTATATCAATTAATTTCAATCCACTTCTTCCAACTGCTATATATACTCTGTCAAATTCTTCAATATATTCTGTCCCATCTTTTATATATTTAACCTTGACAATGTTGTGATCTAGTTCAATATCTATTACACGTGCACCAAAAACAAAATTAATTCCCTTATTCAGGAATATTTCATAAATTCTTTGCAAAAAATATTTCAATTTTTCAGTTCCTAAATGATAAAATTTGGATTCAACAAGTTTAAACCCAAACCTGTGAAAATCTTTTTTCATATCCAAGTTAATTTCCTGAGTACCAGTTTCAGGAATTGTATCAGCGACTTTACAATAAAAATCTACTATATCCTTTTGCAACTCCGAATTCAAAAGAATCTCTTCTAAATCTCCTCCCATTTCAGAAGAGACAAATAATTTTCCATCAGCTCTGATTCCACTAATAGATGATGAAAATACATCTTTGTTTGCTTCATATACTGTAACATCTTCATTTTCTATTTCTTTTAAAAATCCCACACTAGCTGCTCCAAATCCAACTACACCAATTTTCATTTCTAATTCCCCCCATTTTTATTTATATAAAAATAAAAAGAGAGAAGTTTAGACTTCTCTCTTTATGTTAAATTTTCCTTTCAAAAAGAAAGAGAAATAAAGTACTATTTAAATTTAACAATCTATTTTTTTTCATTCTCTTCCCCCCTTACGTGCATATTTTACTTCTAAATTTCAGTATTGTCAAATAGCAACTTGATTATTCTTTTACACTTATTAGATGTTGTTTTTGATGATTTTCCTTAATATCCTTTAATTAAAAAAGCGCCCCAAGTTTTTAGGGCGCTTTCTTTTTGAATTTTAGTATTATTTATTATTCTTGCTCTTCTAGTTCTCTTTTTCTTTCTTGAATTATCTTTTCTTGGACATTAGGTGGAACAATATCATATCTTAAGAATTTCATAGTGAAGTAACCTCTACCACTTGTTATAGAAGACAACCTTCCAGAAAAATCAAGCATTTCAGCAAGTGGAACTTCTGCCATGACCTTTGTAGTTCCTTTGCCAGCTGGTTCCATTCCAAGTGGTCTACCTCTTCTTGAACTGATTTCTCCCATTACATCACCTGCATTGTCATCTGGTACAAAAACTTCGACTTCCATAATTGGTTCTAATATTACTGGTCTTGCTTGCTCAAAAGCTTTCCTAAATGCTTGAATTGCAGCAATTTGGAATGAAATATCTGATGAGTCTACTTCGTGATAAGAACCATCAAATAATGTTACTCTAACATCTACAACTGGAAATCCTGCAAGTGAACCTTTCTTCATTGCTTCTCTAATTCCCTTTTCAACTGATGGAATAAAGTTTCTTGGAATAACTCCTCCAACTATTTTATCTACAAATTCGAAACCTTTTCCTCTTTCCAAAGGCTCAATTTCTATCTTTACGTGTCCATATTGCCCATGTCCACCAGTTTGCTTCTTATGTTTGTGTTCTCCAATAGCTTTTGAAGTAATAGTTTCTCTATATGCTATTTTTGGTTTTCCAACTTCAACATCAACACCAAAAATATTTTTTAACTTTTCAACCATTGCTTCAAGATGAATACTTCCAATACCAGAAATCACCGTTTCTGCTGTTTCAGGATCAAATTCCCACTGGAATGTTGGATCAGAATCAGCTAATCTTGCAAGACCGTTACTAATTTTATCTATATCAGATTTAGATTTTGGAGTAATACTCTTAGAAATCATTGGTTCAGGGAAAGCAGGTGGAACTATTTTTAACTTTCTATCTTTGTGAGTCATGGTGTCTCCTACAGAACTTTCTTTTAACTTTGGTACAACAATAATATCTCCACAAGATGCTTCCGGCACTTCAAAAGTATTTTTTAAATTAGCAAAATAAATGTGACCAATTTTTTCAGTAGTTCCTTTGTTTACATTTACTAATGTATCCCCAGCTGAAACTTTTCCACAAATTATTTTAATAAAACTTAATTTACCTACAAATTGGTCAACAATTGCTTTAAAAGTATAACCAACAACTGGTTCATCTTCAACTGGATTTACTTCTACTTCATCTCCTGACTCTAATACTGCCTTGTATGGAAGTCCCTCTGAAGGATTTACTCCCAATATTCTTACTGTTTTTAAGAAAAGATCAATTCCAATATTTTTCTCAGCTGACCCACAAAAAACAGGCACAATTTCACCAGATTTATACCCTACTTTTAAGGTTTTTAAAAGCTCTTCTGCAGAAATTTCTTCATCGGCAAAATATCTTTCCATTAATTCTTCATCAAGTGAAACAATATCTTCTATCATTGAAGATTTCAATTCTTCGACTTTTGATTTTAATTCATCAGGTATATCTACTTGTTTTGGTTTACCATTTTCATAAACAAATGCTTTACCAGAAAATACATCAACAATTCCTTTAAAGTTTTCTGCTTCACCAATTGGATAGAAAATCGGTACAAATTTTCTTTCAAATCGTTCCTTTAAACTTGACAATGTTTCTTCAAAACTTGCTCTTTCTTTATCCATTTGGTTTACAAAAACCATAATTGGCTTTTTTTGTTCCTCGGCCATTGCCCATGTTCTTTCTGTCTGAATTTCAACTCCTGCTGTAGCATTGACTATTGAAACAACATTTTCAGAAACAAATAATGCACTAATGACTTCCCCAACAAAATCACTAAAACCTGGGGTATCAATTACTGTATATTGAATTCCATCAAAATCAAAAGTTGCAACGTGAGAGGAAATACTAGAACCTTTCTCGACTTCAATTGGATCATAATCAACATCTTTGTTCCCAATCTTATCAAGTTTGCCTGCATTAAAAAGCATGGCGGATAGCAAATAACTTTTTCCAGAACCGTTATGTCCAATCAAAGTAAGTGTTCTTTTTTTGTCCACAGTTGACATTAGCTCACCTCCGATTAATAATTTTATTCCTAAGCTATTATAACATATTATATTTCATCATTATTTCTAACATTTAAGAACAGGATTCGTAATCCACCTTCAATCAATCCTGCTCCTAAAAGGACTAAAATAAATTCCCAAAAATTCACATCGACAAAACCCAATGATGTGATAACAATTATTATTCCTACAATTAAAGCTCCAATCCCACTTGGGAATGATTTAACCATTTTAAAAATTCCAAAAACTGAAATAAAAAATCCAATAAAAAGCCAAAAAGAACTTGAAAGAGAAAAAAACACTGCTAAAATTATTAAAACTCCAAGTGATAATAAAAAAATTCCTGACATAATACCACCTCACGAAAAGAAGTCAGTTAATTCTGCTTCCAATTCTATTTCAAATTCTTCCTCATCAAAATTTGATTCGAATAACTTTTCAACTAAAGTTTTAACAACAATTTTTGCAATTTCATTATTAGTCAAACCTTCTGTATCTTTTTTCGACAACAGAACATAAGCAACGTTATTCTTTAAAATTAATCCTTTTACGAAATCGTCAGAGAAATCAGAAACTTCAATATCAACAATGAAAGAATTTTCAATTTTTAATTCCCTTGAAAATGTTCTATACTCAGTACTATTTAATAACCATTCAGCAACATCATTTGTCAAAGATAGTCCGTTAAAATAAACTAGATCTCCTTCATCATTACTTTCATATAATTCAATTTTTAGCCTTCCAAAATTTTCATTTGCAACAATATCACATTTGATCCCTTTTTCTAAAAATTCTGATAATTGTTTTGTAATACTCATTAGGAAGTTCTTTTTATCTTTTTTTATGTACTTTACTACAAAACTATCAATGAATTTCATTTTATTCCTCCTCTTTGTATTTAAATTCTGGAACTATCTGTTTAGCTATTTGAACTGCTTCATCAACTTTACCGGCTTTTAAGGTTTCTAATAATTTTTTAGATTTTTCCTCTATTTCTTCTCTTGAAAACTTTGGTTCATATTCAATATCAAATATTTTTGAATGGTAATTATTCATTGGTTTTTCATATGGATAAAATAATTCTTCGTAAAGTTTTTCTCCAGGTCGAATGCCAATATATTTAATTTCAATTTTGCTCTTACCCATAAGTTTTGCAAGCGATTTTGCAACATTTTCTACAGGAATTTGTTCTCCCATATCTAACACAAATAGTTTTTTATTCTTCAAAAATGCACCAGCTTCTAAAACTAAAGAAACTGCTTCGGGTATGCTCATAAAATACCTTTTCATATTAGGATCTGTAATTGTAATTGGTTTATTCTGCTCAATTTGTTTTTTAAATTTCCAAAGTACACTACCTCGACTGCCAAGAACATTACCAAACCTTACAACTGCAAATTTTGTAGTACAATCATCTGAATTAGAAAGAACGTACAATTCAGCTATTCTTTTACTTAATCCCATAAAAGATGTTGGATTAACAGCTTTATCAGTTGAAATAAAAATAAATCTTTCTACGTTAAATTTACACGAAAGTCTTACTAAATTAATTGTTCCAAAAACATTAACTCTAATAGCTTCATATGGATTTTCTTCCATTAAAGGAACATGTTTGTGAGCTGCCGCATGGAAAACAATTTCAGGCTTATATCTCTTAAAAATTTCCTCCATCCATTCTTTGTTTTCAATATCTGCTATAACCCTTACTAAATTTAAATTCTCAAATTTTGATATCAACTCTTCATTAATTTCATAAATACTATTTTCGCCTCTTCCTAATAAAATCAATAACTTAGGTTTTTGAATAGCAATCTGTCTACAAAGCTCGGAACCAATACTTCCACCAGCTCCAGTTACCATTATTACTTTGTCTTTTAGATATTTACCTATTTTCTCCAAATTTACTGTAACAGGCTTTCTTCCAATGATATCTTCAATGGATAAATCTCTAATGTCTTCAAGTTTAACTTCATCTCTTAAAAGTTCATTAATATGTGGAAGAACTCTTACATTTACAATTTCTAGATCAATAAACTTCAAAATTGATCTAATTTGATCAGCTGTTGCCGAAGGGATTGCAATGATAACTTCATCAATGTTATGTTTATTAACAAATTCCATTGCTCTTGAAACAGGTCCTTCAACTTTAATTCCGAATATACTTCTACCAATTTTCAAAGGGTCATCATCTAAAAAACAAATAATTTTTCCATAACCTGAATTCTCTATTTCTCGAGCTATCATTACTCCTGCATCACCAGCTCCAATTATAATCAATCTCTTGTCACCTTTTTTTGAATTAAAAATAAAATACTGATAAAAAAGCCTTGTAATAATTATTAAAACAAACGAACCTAAAAAAGTTAACATTCCTACGGACCTAGGAAGGATAATACTTTTATAAAAATAAAGAAAAGTCAAAATTCCAATATATGAAAAAAATGTTCCTCTAAAAATTAACAAAAAGTCTTTAGGTGTAGCATATCTCCAGATAATATTATAATTTCCATTTATAATATATACAACAGCTGAAATGATCAAATAGATTAAAATAAAATCATTATATTTATCCATTTCTTTAAAATCAAAACCAAATCTAACAAAAAGAGCTAAAATTGCAGCAAATAATGTTACTGAAATATCAATTAAAAATAAAAATACTTTTCTTTTCAAAAAATCACCCCAGATGTTCAATTTCTCCATTTAAACCCCTAATTTTTTCAACAATATTTTCATAGCCTCTTAAAACATGATAATCATTATAAACCTCTGTAATTCCTTCAGCAATTAAACCCGCTATTATTAAAGCAGCGCTAGCTCTTAAGTCTGTTCCCTCAACCTTTGCACCACTCAATTTTTCTACACCATTAATAATTGCTGTTCCATTTGTTAAATAAATATCTGCACCCATTCTAACAAGTTCATCAACATGTAAAAATCTGTTTTTGAAAACATTCTCAGAAATAGTACTTGTTCCTTTTGCTACAGAAAGATAAACCATAATCTGAGGTTGAAGATCGGTAGGAAACCCTGGATAAGGAAGTATGTTAATTTTTGTGCTTCTTTTCTCACCTGTTCCATCTACAAAAACTTTATCCTCAAAAATTTCTAATTTTGTTCCAGTATCTTTTAATACTTGCCACAAAGCATCTAAGTGCGATGGATTTACTTTTTCAATATACCCTTTCCCGCCAGTTGCCGCTATCGCAATCGCATAAGTTCCAGCTTCAATCCTATCAGGTATTACTTCATGGATATTTCCATTTAAAGAATTAACACCTTCTACAATAATTGTTTTTGATCCGGCACCACTAATTTTAGCACCCATTCCATTTAAAAAATTTTGTAAGTCCTCTATTTCAGGTTCCATTGCAGCATTTTCTATTATTGTAGTTCCATTCAAAATAGCTGCAGTAGTCATTAAATGTTCAGTAGCACCAACACTTGGAAAAGGCAAAGAGATAACTACTTCATTTTCTTTTTTGTTAAATTTTGCCCTAACTTCTCCGTGCTCTATTTCAATTTCAAATCCCAATTTTTTTAATCCTTCAATATGAAAATCAACAGGTCTAACACCAATAGCACATCCACCGGGTAAAGCAACTTTGGCTTCTCCTAAAATTGCTGCCAAAGGGCCTAGAACATTAAAGGAAGCTCTCATTTTTCTTACGAGTTCATAAGAGATTGTACCATTAGAAACATTTGAGTTGATTTTTACAACCCCATCTTTAAATTCAACATTCCTTCCAGATTCTCTAATAATGCACAACATTGTTTGAACATCCAACAAATCTGGAACATTTTTGATAATAACTTCATCATTTGTTAATAACGAGGCAGCTAAAATTGGTAAAGCGGCATTTTTAGCCCCAGAAATCCTAACGTTACCATTTAAAATAGATTTTTTTACCCTAAAAAATCCCATTATATCAACCTCTTTAATTATTCTTCTAAATAGTTTTTCAACAACACAAATTTTGTCTTTAAATTTAATGAAGGAATATTTTTTATAAAAATTCCATTTTTTATTTCTCCAAGAATAATACCTTCTTTAAATAACAAATAAGAATAGGGTAAATATTTTGACAAGAAAATCTTACCTGATTTTATTGAGACATTATCATCAACAATTAATTCTCCTTTATTTATAATTGCTTCAGTTTCAAAATCATCTGTAACTATTGTAACTTCAATGGTATCGTACCACCATTTTTTTACAAAAACAAATTTCCCAGAATAACCTGCTATACCTACAAATTTCTTATCAGTTGTGATTATTATCCCTGGGCTATCAATTTTATAAAAATATATTCCATTAACAGTATAACTTAAAGGAACTAGCTCATCAATATTTTCGTCAAACAACGTTATTTTGTAAGTAATTTTTTCATTTTTAACAAAATTATTCAAAAAGTTTCTAAGTGAAAAAAAAGGATAAGAAATTTTAGTAAAGTAACTTGAAATATTATGAGCTATATTATTTCCTGAAAGAAAATTTAACAAAAATACTGATAATAATATTAACAGAGAAAAAAGTAAAATTTCAATTTTGTTTTTTCTCATTCGTTCCTCCGCAATCTCGATAAAATAGAAACTTTATCTAAAACTAAACCTGCACCTCTAGCAACACATGTTAATGGGTCATCAGCTATTAATGTGTCAATTCCCGTTTCCTTCGTCATAAGCTTAGTCAATCCTCTTAGCAAAGCACCTCCACCAGCGGTAATAATTCCTTTTTCAGTAATATCAGCTACTAGCTCTGGAGGAGTTTTTTCAAGGGTATTTTTCGTAGATTCTATTATTTGCATAACTATTGGTCTTAGAGCTTCTCTGATTTCTCCACCTTTTAAAATTAGTTTTTTAGGAAGTCCACTTGATAGATCTATTCCAGTAACATAAGTTTCTAACTCATCATATTCTTTATCAGGATATACATTCCCAATTTCAATTTTTACCCTTTCAGCTGTTCTTTCTCCTATAACAACTCTATAAACTTCTCTTACATATTGAATAATAGCTTCATCTAGCTCATCTCCAGCAACTCTAATAGAAGTCCAAGTTACTAAACTCCCTAATGAAATAACCGCTATTTCAGTTGTACCGCCACCAATATCCACAACCATGTTTCCAGAAGGTTCTTCAACATCCAAATTGGCCCCTATAGCAGTTGCCATTGGTTCTTCTATCAAAAACACTCTTTTAGCACCTGCTTCGTTTCCAGCTTCAATAATTGCCCTGCTTTCAACTTCAGTAATTCCAACAGGAACTCCAACAACCACATTAGGTCTAAAAAATGTAAAGCCTTTTTGAGCTTTATTTATATAGTACTCAAGCATAGCCAATGCAATATTATAATCTGCAATAACACCATCTTTTAAAGGTCTAATAGCTTTTATATATGCTGGTGTTTTGCCAATCATATTTTTTGCCTCATTTCCGACTTTAATTACTTCTTCGGTTTCAACATTTATAGCTACAACAGAAGGTTCATTTATAACTATTCCCTTTCCCTTTACATACACCAAAGTATTTGCTGTTCCTAAATCTATACCCATATCATATCTCTTAAACATACTAACACTCCTTTAAAAATTCTTTTAATTTCTGAATAGCATCATTTATTTTTGTGGGATCCTTTCCTCCAGCTTGTGCAAAATCTGGTCTTCCACCACCGCCGCCACCTAACACTTCTGCTAGCATCTTAGCAACTTTTCCCGAATGTATCTTATCTAACTTTTTATTTCTTTTAACAACAATAACCACCTTATTATCTAGTTTGTTAAACATTACAACTAAATCTAATCCTTTATCAATAAGTCGATCTGTAATTTCTCGTAAAGCTTCCATGTCTAAATTTTCGAATACTTTTGTAACAAACTTGATTGAATTTATCTCCTCAGAAGACTTTATAATTTCATCAATGTCAATTAAACCTTTTATGTATTCTTTCAATTTATTTTCTAGTTCTCGAATTTCTAATCTTAGTTTTCTAATCTTTTCAATTACCTCCGTATCATTAGCTTCAAGCTCTAACTTAACCATCTTCCAATTTCTTTCCAAATCTCTTAGGTAATTAAGAGAATTAAAACCTGTTATGGCTTCAATTCTTCTGATTCCTGCACTTACTGATCCTTCAGAAATTATTTTAAATAAACCAATTTCGCCAGTATTAGACACATGAGTACCTCCACAGAGTTCTTCACTAAAATCTCCAGCTTTTACAACTCTTACAAAATCTCCATATTTTTCTTCAAATAAAGCAATAGCACCATCTTTTATAGCTTCATCAAAGGGCTTTTCCTCAATTACAACTTTTTGAGCTTTTAAAATCTCCAAATTAACAACATCTTCAACCTCTTTTATTTCTTTTTCAGTTAAAGCTTGGAAATGAGTGAAATCGAATCTTAATTTATCTGGTGCGACAAGTGAACCTGCCTGTCTCACATGTTCACCTAATACTTTTCTCAAAGCAGAATGTAACAAGTGAGTCGCAGTATGATTCCTCATAGTTGCTTTCCTTTTTTCTACATTGACCTTTGCTTCTACAATTTCTCCCACGCTCATTTTTCCATTTAACTTTCCTCTATGAACAATAATTCCTTCTTTAGGACTGTAAACATATTCAACTTTAAAAATTCCATTCGGTCCTTTTATTAACCCAGTATCTGAAACTTGCCCACCCTTTTCTGCATAAAATGGTGTCACATCTAAAACAATTTCACATTCAGTATTCTCAGCTTCATTAACAAAATCATCGATTTTTATATATAAAACTTTTGAATGTTCTTCAAATTTTTCGTAGCCAACAAAACGCGTTTCTATATTTAAAGATTCATAAACAGATTTTTTCAAAAATTCAACTTCACCCTGGGCTTCCCTTCCTCGTTTTCTTTGTTGTTCCATTAATTGTTCAAATCCCTTTTCGTCTAGCTTATAATTATTTTCTTGAGCAATGTCTTTTAAAATATCAATGGGAAATCCATATGTATCATACATCTTAAAAGCATCTTCTCCGCTTATAAAACCATTATTTTCAAGTGCAATTTTATTAACAAGTTCAAGCCCTCTTTTAAGGTTTTGTAAAAACCTCTCTTCTTCACCTTTAACAATCTTTTTAACAAATTCTTGCTTTTCAACAATTTCGGGATAAATTGATCCCATTTTTTCGACCACAGCATCAACTATTTTATACAAGAATGATTCTTTCGCACCAAGAAGTGTTCCATGTCGTGCAGCTCTTCTTAAAATTCTCCTTAAAACGTACCCTCTTCCTTCATTTGATGGCAAAACTCCGTCAGAAATTAAAAATGTAACTGCCCTAATATGATCTGCAATTACTCTAATAGATACATCAGTTTTTTCATTCTTTTTATATTCAACATTGAGTACATTGCAGATTCTATTAATAATTGGTATAAATAAATCTGTATCAAAGTTATAATACACACCTTGCATCATAGCCGCTAATCTTTCCAAACCTGCGCCGGTATCAATATTTTTTCTTTTTAAAGGATGAAGCTCTCCATTTTCATCTTGATAAAATTCTGTAAATACTAAGTTCCAAATTTCAACAAATCTTCCTTCTGTATTTGCGGGATTAGGTTCTTTACCATCGCTTGTAGGAACCTCTATTCCAGTGTCATAAAAAATTTCTGTATCAGGACCACATGGCCCAGTTGGACCTGCAGGCCCCCAAAAATTGTCTTCTTTACCCAATTTTAAAATTCTTTCAGAAGGAATACCTATTTTTCTCCAAATCTCATACGCCTCGTCATCTTCTTTATAAACAGAAACCCACAACTTATCTTTTGGGACTTTTAAAACTTCAGTGACAAATTCCCAAGCCCATTCTATTGACTCTTGTTTAAAATAATCTCCAAAAGAAAAATTCCCAAGCATCTCAAAAAAAGTATGATGTCTTGGCGTTCTTCCAACATTTTCAATATCAGTTGTTCTTAAACATTTTTGGCAAGTAGCCACCCTGGTATATACAGGATCAACTTTGCCCCAAAAAATAGGTTTAAATGGCACCATTCCAGCAACTGTAAAAAGAAGTTGTGGATCATCGGGGATCAATGATGCGCTTGGTAAAATTTTATGGCCTTTTTTCTCAAAAAATTCTAAAAATAATTTTCTAATCTCATCACTCCTCATATTGCTGAGTCCACCTCCATATTATTAACTTAAAAATTCAAGAAAAATGTAAATTACAGGGACAACAAATAAAAGACCATCTATTCTATCTAACATCCCACCATGTCCTGGCATAAAATTACCCATATGTTTTAAACCATATACTCTTTTTATAGAAGATTCAAATAAATCACCAAAAGTATCTAAAACACCAGTTATAAAACCAAAGACTAATGAATACCAATATGGAACATTATATTGGAAAATTGAATTGATAATTATAAAATAAATTAATGAATAGATAATTGTACCAAAAATCCCGCCAATTACCCCTTCATAACTTTTATTTGGACTATACACAGAAGGAAGTTTATGTTTCCCTAAAGACATACCAAAAAAGTAAGCAAAAGAATCATAAGACCAAGAAAGGGTTAAAGTTAATAAAGCAATAGCAGCACCATGTTTAGCATAGAGAGGAATAAAAAATGATAGATTCATTGATATATAAATTAAAGCAATTAAAAAGATCCCATAAAATTCCATTATTTTATTTTTTTCTTTAATTGAAAATAAAGTAATCGTAATTCCAAATATAAAGATTGCACTTAAAAGTTCCATAGGCTTATTTATAAACCATAATCCAAACGCAACAGGAAAAAAAGAAACCAATGAAATATACAAAATAATGAGTCCCATCTTTTTATATTTCATTAATGTGGAATAAAACAACTCAGAACTAGACAAAAAAACTATTGTTGCAACTAGTCCTATTAAACTTTTATAAGATATAAAGCAAGCAACTACAAAAGGGGCCACAACAAATGCAGAAATAAGTCTTAATTTTGTTTCACTCACTTTATCCCTCCAAAACGTCTTTTACGATTTTTATAATCCTCAATTGCCTTTTCCAATTCTTCTTCTGAAAAATCTGGCCAATAAACTTCTGTAAAATATAATTCACTGTAAGCAGATTGCCATAGTAAAAAATTACTTAATCTTTTTTCACCAGAAGTCCTTATAATAAGGTCTGGATCAGGAATTTCCGGAGCATAAAGAAATTTTCTAAAACTTTCTCCATTAATACTGTTCAATTTATTAGAAATTATTTTATTAATAGCATCAATTATTTCTGCCCTTCCCCCATAATTTAATGCTATATTAACAACTATTCTATCATTATTTTGTGTTTTTTCTTCATACTCTTTACAAATATTGTAAATATTATCTCCAATTTCTTTTATGCGTCCAGTGAAAATTAATCGAACTTTTTCTTTTTCCATCCTTTTATAAAACTTAGAAATCTTTTTTTCTAAAAGTCCGAATATAAAATTAACTTCACTTTTAGGCCTCTTCCAATTTTCGGTTGAAAATGCATAAAAGGTGGTGTACTTAATTCCTCTTAATGCACACCACCTAACTACTTCTTCTATTTTATATGCTCCCCTTAAATGTCCATAGACCCTAGGTTTATTTCTTTTACTAGCCCATCGGCCATTGCCATCCATTATAAAAGCAATATGTTGAAGGTTCAAAATTCCATTATCTCCTTTTCCTTTTTCTCAAATAGATTATCTAATTCTTCGATGTATTTATCTGTAAGATTTTGCACTTCTTTTTCATATCTTTTTTCATCATCTTCAGAAATATCACCATTCTTTTTCATCTCTTTTAAATCCTTCAAGATATCTCTTCTAATATTTCTAATAGCAATTTTCCCGTGTTCGACAATTTCTTTAGCTTTTTTGACCCATTTTTCTCTTTGTTCAGTAGTTGGAGTCGGGAAAACTAATCTTATAACATTACCATCATTCATTGGATTTAATCCTAAATCACTTGCCTGTATAGCCTTTTCAATTGCACCCAATAAATTTCTTTCCCAAGGTTTAATAATCAAAGAACGTTCCTCTGAAACACTTACAGTAGCTACTTGATTAATAGGAGTGGGAACTCCATAATAATCGACTTTTATTTCTTCTAACAATGCGGGAGAAGGCCTACCGGTCCTTAATCTCTTTAATTCTTCATCAATAGCCTCAACAGTCTTTTTCATTTTTTCTTCTGTTTCTTTTATAAAAGCAGGTTTCATCAAAGCACCTCCCTAATTTATAATTTATTTTCTGTTATTATATTTTATTATCATTTAACTATACTTATTCTTCCTCACTACCACCTGTAACCCTTAAAATTTCATCAAGTGTTGTTTCACCAGTTAATACTTTGTACATACCATCTTCAAATAAAGTGCGCATTCCTCTTTGTTTAGCTGCTTCAGTGATTTCAACAACAGAATTTCCTCTTTTTATTAATCTTCTGATTTCATCATCAACTATCAAAACTTCAGCAATTGCTGTTCGCCCTTTATATCCAGTTTCATTACATGCATCACAACCTTGAGCAACATGTTGCTTTGGTTCATATTCAGGATAAAGTTTAAGAGCTAACTTTTTATAATCCTCTGGTAATGTTGATTCAACTGAACAATTCTTACAAACTTTTCTAACAAGTCTTTGCCCAATTACACCAATTAAGGAGGAACTAATTAAAGATGGTTCTATGCCCATATTTACTAGTCTGTCAATAGCTCCAGGAGCAGTATTTGTATGTAATGTAGATAAAACCAAATGCCCTGTTAAAGACGCCTCAACCGCAAGTTGAGCTGTCTCTCTATCTCTAATTTCACCTACCATTATAATATCAGGGTCCTGCCTTAAAAAGGCTCTTAAATATTTAGCGAATGTTAAACCAATTTCTGGGTTTACCTGACATTGTGTAATTCCATCGATAGTATATTCGACAGGATCTTCAGCTGTAATAATATTTACACCCTCATGATTTAAAGAATTAATAATTCCAACTAATGTTGTACTTTTACCACTTCCAGTTGGACCTGACACAAGTATAATGCCATAAGGATGCTTAATTAATTCTTGAATTCTTTCAAAGTTATAAGCGGAATATCCGAGCTCTTCTAATTTTCTATGTGACTGTGAAACCTTCAAAATTCTCATAACAACTTTTTCACCATAAACAGAAGGCATCGTAGAAACTCTAAAATCATATTGTTCATTTTCTTTTTTTAAGTAGAATTTACCATCTTGTGGCAATCTTCTTTCTGTAATATCTAATTTCGACAATATCTTAATCCTAGTAACAACTGAACTATGACTAGCTTTAGGATATTCAGTAATTCTCCTTAAAACCCCGTCAATCCTGTATCTAACAACTACTTGTTTTCCTTCTCGTGGCTCAATATGAATATCACTGGCATCTAATTGAATAGCATGTTCAATAATATTATTAACCATTCTAACAATAGGTGTGCTTTCATCAAAAAGCTCTTCTTCACTTACTTTTTCTTCCTCTTCCTCTTCTGCGAATAATTGTTCTGTCACCTCAAAATCAAATTCTTTTTCACTTTCTATTTCAACCATCAATTCTTCAAATAAATTAGGAGCAATTAGATAAATTTCTACTTCTTTATCAAATAGAAATTTCAATCTTTTTATAATTAGTGAAAGATTATAAACATTATCAGTTGCCACAATTAGTTTATCAGTTTCTTCTCTAATTGGTACAAATCTAAGTTCTTTCATTAAATCAATTTTGATTTTATTCTTCAAGTTTAGATCGATTTTTGGCTTTTCAGAAAAAAAGTTCAAACCATATTGTTCTGCTAAAGCTTTTGTAATTTGTTGCCAAGTACAAAGACCCAAGTCAACTAAAATTTCACCTATAGGTTTTTTAGTTTCTTTTTGTATACTTAATGCATATTGTAAATCTGCTTGAGAAATTATACCTTTTTCAATTAAAATATCCCCCAGTCTCTTATATCTTTTTTCCATCATCCCCCATTACCTCCAAACCAAACTTAAATAAAGCTGGAATATCCTCTTCTGAGAACAAGAAATCTTCCTCTTGATCAAAACCAGTAGCTATTAGCGTAACTCTGATTTCATCTTCCGGCACTTCCTCATCAATTATAACACCAAATTTCATATCTGCATCTTCACTACAAGTTTGTCTAATAATCATAGCTGCTTCCTGCATTTCTTGTAATTTAAAAGTTTTAGGTGCTGTTATATTCAGGATCAAAGAACTAGCATTTTCTATAGGATGTTCAATCAAGCGACTTTCCATAGCACTTCTTGCAGCTTCAATTGCTCTATTTTCACCTTTTCCAATACCTATTCCTAACATAGCTGCTCCTGCTCCGCGCATAACTGATTCAATATCTGCGAAATCAAGATTTATGTAACCACGTTTGGTAATTAACTCAGATATACCTTTAATTCCCTGATGTAACGTCTCATCAGCTTTTGCAAACGCATTCACTAATGGTGTATCAAGAGAAAGTTCTTCTAATAGCTTATTGTTACTAATTTTAATTAATGTATCGACTTTACCATGAATTCTTTTAATTCCTTCCATGGCCGCTTTCCATCTTGGAGTTCCCTCAAAGAAAAATGGAGTAGTAATTATTGCAACAGTTAAAATTCCTAAACTTTTTGCTATTTCAGCTATTACAGGTGCAGCTCCTGTTCCCGTTCCACCACCAAAACCAGCGGTAATAAAAAGCATATCAGTTCCCCTGAGGAGTTCTTCTAGCTTTTTTTTATCCTCTAGAGCAGCTTCTTCTCCTACTTTTGGATTTCCACCTGCTCCTAAACCTTTAGTTAGTTTTTCACCTATTTGAACGACTTCATCTGCTTTACTTACTTCTAGAACTTGAACATCTGTATTTACAGCAACAAAAATTACATCTTTTATACCTGCTTCTACCATTCTATTTACAGCATTACATCCTGCTCCGCCAACTCCAATAACTTTTATAACTGGCATAGTTTTAGAAACATTGTTTTCACGCCTAACATTAAAGCCCATATTTATTCCTCCTCAAAACAATTTTTTAAAAAAGCTTGAGATAATTTCTGAAAGACTCCTTCTCTTTTTCGTATTTTCACTTAAATAATCAAAGGATTTTTCATATATTACAACGTTTCCTAAAACTGGAGCAAACATTGGATCATTTAATACATTCTCGTTTTCTTCTATAACAAAATCTTCATTATAAATAAAATTACCTACCCTGACAGAACATCTTAAAATATCAGATGCAACATCAGTAATTCTTGGTATATTTGCTCCACCACCAGAAAGTACCACTCCACCAGGAATTCCTAGATCTTTAAATTCCTCAAAATTTAATACAGCATCCCTATAAACCCTTCTAACTTTCATAAAAATTTCTCTTAACCTCGCATGAATTATCCTTGCAAGTCTTTCTCTTTCGGTTTCTAAACTAGTTCTTCCGTCTAAAGCTTTATATTCTATCTTAAAAGGCTCTATTCCTTCATAAACTCCTATTCCATGTATTTTTAATAATCTTTCAGCTTCGTAAATTGATGTACGTAAAACTCTTGCTATATCTAAAATTACGTGCCTTATTGCCACGGGAATTCTAATTAACATTACTGGTGCACTATTTAAATAAACTGTTGCAACAGTTGTATGGTATCCCATATCAACATGCATCACTCCACTATCCTTCTCAGTCCCTGTTAAAATCGCTTCAGCAGCAGAAATTGGAGAAATGAAATAATCAGCTTCACCAATAGTGTCACGTGTTGCATAATCAACAATGCTTCTATGTATGTTATCACCAATAACCAATGAGTAAACACCCTCAAGTTTTTTTGCACTCATATCAACAGGGTTAAATACTATTTTTTTACCGTCTAAAATATACCTTCTTGTATAAAGATGATAAACAAGATTGTTATCTCCAATTACGTCTCTTAAAAGCAAATCTCTTAATTCATCTAAGTGCTTTTCATTAACAATTGCATTGCCTTCATCCTCAGAAAGTATTAATTCTTCCTTTATTTCTCTCAATTCAAAATTTCCACAACTTGAAGAAATTAAAAAATCACCTTTCAAAACTTTACCTACCTGTTCTTCCAAATTTTCAATTAATGTATTCATAGAATCATTTAATGAAACAACATCTTTAATATCCCCCAATTCAATACCCTTAGACTTAACGGCGGAATACGCCGCAATTTCTTTACCTTCATTAGTATAATTAATTACAACCCCTTTAAGAGTATCATTTCCTATGTCTATAGATATAACTGGTGACCATTTAGCCATTATTTCACCTCACTTTTACCAACATATCGTCTTTTATATAGTATACTTCATTGACATTAGTATATTTATACCAAATTTTTAAGTTTTCAAAATAAACTGACAATTTTTCAATATCTTCAAAATAAATTTTTGCGTTGTTCAATAATATAAAACTATTATCCATAAAATTTATTTCATAAACAATTTTAGGAATTTCCTTTGGAATAAATTTAAGAATGTCTTGAGCAATAACTCCATTTATTTCATCAATAAAATCATTTGGAATTCTAATTATTGGTACTTCTTTAAATTGACTTGTACACTGGATTAAATCAAAAATTTTTCCATTTCTATCTACTAACCACAACCTGAAATTATATGGTAAAATAAAACTAGAAACCGAATTGTTTAAGTCTTCGGAAACTTTAGGACTTTTTCTAATAACTAAAGTTGTATTGAAAATTAAAATTGTTAAAACTAAAATAATTAAAAAATATGTTCTTTTTGTTATCATAATCTTAACTCTATTTTATCATATATATTCTAACATAAAACATCAAATTTTTTAAAAAAGGAGTGGGGCAAGCAAGCGCGGTTGGTAAAACAATACCAACCGAGGAAAGTCCGGACTCCTTGGGCAGGGTACCGGATAACATCCGGAGGGTAAAAACCCTGGATAGGGCCATAGAAAAGAAGACCACCGAAAGGTAAGGGTGGAACGGTGAGGTAAGAGCTCACCAGACATGGAGTAATCCATGTGCTTGGCAACCCCTACCCGGAGCAAGGTCAAGCAGGGATTGGGTGGCTCCGCCCGTATCCCGGGTAGACCGCTTGAGAAATTTGGTAACAAATTTCCAAGATAGATGCTTGCATAAACAGAATCCGGCTTATGCCCCGCTCCTTTCATAAAATTTTAATATGATATAATATTTTTAAAATAAAGGAGGGAAAATTATGTATGTAAATACAAAAGAAATCTTAGAAAAAGCTAGTAAAAATTTCTACGCTGTGCCTGCATTTAATATTAACAACCTCGAATTCCTTATTGCAATTATTGAAGGCGCAGTAGAAAAAAATGCTCCAGTAATTATTGAAACTAGCGAAGGTGCAATAAAATACGCTGGAAATGGAGACATTTATCGTGGAGCAAGATTATTTGTAAAAATGGTTCGAGAATTTGCCGATAGTGTTAATATTCCAGTGGCACTACATTTAGATCATGGTAAACATCTTGAATATATAGCAGCCGCAATAAAAGCTGGGTACTCTTCGGTAATGATCGATGCTTCTCATGAAGAATTTGAGAAAAATTTAGCAATTACAAAAGAAGTTGTCAAATGGGCTCATGCAGCAGGTGTTTCAGTTGAAGCAGAATTAGGTCAGCTTTCTGGCATTGAAGATAATGTTTATGCCGCGGAAAACGTACTAGTAGATCCAGACCAAGCAAAAAAATTCGTTGAGGAAACTGGCGTAGATTTTTTAGCTCCAGCTATTGGTACAAGCCATGGAGCGTTTAAATTTAAAGGAGAAGTGAAATTAGATTTTGAAAGACTTAAAAAAGTTAAAGAATTAACAAATATTCCTCTTGTTCTTCATGGTGCCTCAAGTGTATTAAAACAATACGTAGATATTGCTGAAGAATTCGGTTCTGATTTTAGTGGTGCTAAAGGTGTTCCTGCTGAGGAAATTAAAAAATGTGTTCAATTCGGTATTAATAAAGTTAACACTGATACTGATCTTAGAATTGCATTTATAGCAGGACTTAGGAAACACCTTAAAGAAAATCCAAAAGAATTTGATCCAAGAAAGTACTTTAAAAAAGGTATGAACTTTGTTAAGGAAGTTGTCATGGATAGATTAGAATTTTTAGGCGCCACAGGAAAAGCATAATAAATATTAGCAAAGGAGGAAAAAACATGATTGTTTTAGTAGTCAACAGTGGTAGTTCTTCAATAAAGTATCAATTAATGGATATGAAAGAAGAAAAAGTCCTATGTAAAGGTATTGCTGAAAGGATAGGAATACCTGGTAGTAGAATCGTTCATAAAAAAGATGGAGAAAAATTTATCATTGAAGAACCTATGGCCAATCATGATGAAGCATTAAAGTACGTTCTTGAAACTTTAATTAATGAAAAATATGGAGCCATAAAAGATTTTAAAGAAATTGACGCTGTTGGTCATAGGGTAGTTCATGGAGGAGAAAAATTCTCAGGTTCTGTACTCATTGATGAAGAAGTTATAAAAGCAATTGAAGAATTTTCATATTTAGCTCCGTTACATAATCCTCCAAATTTGATGGGAATTAAAGCTATCATGAAACTTTTACCAGGCGTTCCAAATGTTGGAGTTTTTGATACTGCCTTCCATTCCAAAATGCCCAAAAAATCTTACTTATATGCTATCCCATATGAATACTATGAAAAATATAAAATTAGAAGATATGGTTTCCATGGAACAAGTCATAGGTATGTATCCCATAGAACAGCCGAAATATTAGGATTAGACTATCATAACTCAAAAATTATCACTGTGCACTTAGGAAATGGCGCATCAATAGCTGCAGTCAAAAATGGAAAAAGTATTGATACTTCTATGGGATTTACACCTCTTGAAGGTCTTGTTATGGGAACAAGGTCAGGGGATCTTGATCCTTCAATTGTTACCTTTTTAATGGAAAAAGAAGGATTAACGCCAGAAGAAGTATATACAATCTTAAATAAAAAAAGTGGTGTTCTTGGATTAACTAAAAATTTCAGTTCTGACATGCGCGATATTGAAGATAAAGCTTTAGAAAATGATCCTCTTTGTCGATTAGTACTAGATATATATGAATATCGTATTGCAAAATATATTGGTGCTTATGTGGCTGCTATGAATGGTGTGGATGCAATATCATTTACAGCAGGAGTAGGTGAAAATTCTCCAATTACTAGAGAAGAAATATGTGAAAACTATCTCAGTTACTTAGGAATTAAAATAGACAAGGAAAAAAACAACGTAAAAGGTGTAGAGAGAGTTATTTCAACTCCTGATTCAAAAGTTTCCGTACTAATAGTTCCAACAAACGAAGAATTAATGATAGCAAGAGATACCAAGGAAATTATCGAAAAAGGTATTAAACAACTAGACTACTAAAAAAAGCTGGCTTCTGCCAGCTTTTTTATTTTTTTTTTAAAAAAAGGTTGTCAATGAATTTATTAATAAAAACACAAAAGAAATAAAAATAATTATTAATATTGTAGTTTTAATAAATTTCCAAATTTTATTAGATTTCCAAGAATAGTATGGTGAAACCAAATAACCTAAAAGCATTCCTGTCAAAAAACCCCCGATATGTGCAGCGTTATTAATATTTGTTCCCGGCATTAAACCAAAAATCACATTTATCAAAATCATTGGGAGTAGAGCTGTCCCAGTTAAAGGCCTAAGAGCATAAGGAGTATCTTTTCTAAAACCAGCAGCAAAAAGAACCCCAACAAGACCAAAAATAGCACCACTTGCTCCAACTGATAAAGACTTATAATAAAATATTTGAGTTCCAATATTTCCCATAAAACCACTCAAAAAATAAAAAGTTAAAAATTTATCTGTTCCATAAACTCCTTCAACAATTCTTCCTAAATAATAAAGGGCATACATATTAAATAATAAATGAATAAATCCTCCGTGTACAAACATAGATGTAATAAGTCTAAACCATTGACCCTCTGAAACTAAAGGGCCATATTGCGCACCAAACCAAATGTAAACCATTAAATCATTTGCCGTATATAGTTTTGTAATTTCCATAATTAATAAAATTGCAACGTTAACTAAAATAAGATAATAAAAACTCTCTCTTCTCATAAAATCCCTCAAATTCCAAAAGGTAATATCTCTTGAGTAACTTTTGAAAGTTCTTCTTCTCTCTTTTGTTCTATTTTCTCCATTAACTCATCAAAACCTGCTGTTAATAAGTCAATTAACATTTCCTTATCATCAAACAAATCATCGTCAATTTCAATATTCTTAATTTTTCTGTCTGCAGTTGCAATTAATTTCAATGCGCCACCGCCAACGCTTACTTCAATTTCTAAATTTGAAAAACTGTCTTCTACTTCCTTCATTTTTCTTTGAACTTCTTCTTGTAATTTTTGAATTTGTCCCATTTGGTTAGTTTTGCTTCCAAGACTTTTTCCGCCAAAACTTTTCAACTTTTTCATGGTATACCTCCTCAATAAATTTTTTCATAATTAGTAAATCCATGAGTTTTATAAATTTCTTGATCAGGAGAAACTAAAAACACCTCTGAATTATTTTTAGGAAATACAGTTCTAATAAACAACCAATTTTTAACTCCCAAAACAAAAGCAGCAGTAGAAAAAGCATCAGCACTAATCGCATCATTTGAAATAACCGTTGCACTAATTGCTCCATTTGAAGGATAACCGGTCTTGGGATCAATTATATGATGATATCTTACACCATCTTTAACAAAATATCTTTCATAATCTCCACTTGTAGCAACGGAACCACTCTTTAAATAAATATAATCTATACTATCCGAACCTCGAGGATTTCGGATGCCTATAATCCAAAAATCCTTGCCAAATTTAGGTCCAAGTATTCTTATGTCCCCGCCTGCTTCAACAAAACCATTACATTCCTGATCGGCAGCTTTTGCTATTTGATAGGCTCTTTCAAGAGCATACCCTTTAGCTAATCCGCCTAAATCTATCCATACTCCATTTGTTTTTATTGCTTTTCTATTATAATCTAATTCAACTTTTTCATAACCACTATTTATCAATGCATTTTTAATTTCAATATCAGATGGAATTTGAAAATCTGTATTATTTGATAGTTTTTCTGAAAAATTTGAAAAACCCCATAAATCTATAAGTCTTCCTAAAGTGGGATCAAAAGCACCTTCAGTATTTTTCGCATACCTCAATGCTAATTCAATCAAAGCAAAAGTTTCATCATCAACTTCAAACCAACCATCACTGTGATTTAACTTATACAAAATAGAATCTTTCTTATATGGATCATATTTGTTTGTTATTCTATCCATTTCAGCAAATATTTCTTTTGCAATTAAATCTGGATTAGATTTCGTTGCTATTTTTAAATGAACATAAGTTCCAAGAGAGAAATGTTCAAAATCTTTATACATCTTTGGATTTCGAAAAAAAACTGCTGTTACAATCACTACAACAACAATGGACAATAAAACAAGTAAAGAAAAAAGAGCAACTTTGCTAAATCTATTTAGATCCTGACGATTTCTCTTCCGCATATTTTACATTTTCCCTCCTTAGTTAAATTTAAAATTTTTACATCATACCCTTCTCTCAAAATTACTGGTGTATTGCACTCTGGGCAAATTGTAGTTTCATATTCAGGGTCAAAAACGTTTCCAACATATACAAAGTTTAAAAATTCTTTTGCTAATAGGTATATCTTTTTCAATTTTTCAACAGGAGTAGGTGGTATTTCGTATTTGTAAGCTGGAAAATATCTAGACAAATGAAGAGGAATATCTTTACTAATTTCCGAAAGAGCTTGAAATTCATTTATAAGATCTTTCTCCCTATCATTTTTTCCAGGAATTATAAGCGTAGTTACCTCTACATGAACACCATATTCATATGCAAATTTTATTACCTCTAAGACATTTTTGTAATCACCTAAACATTCTTTTTTGTAGAATTCATCATTAAATCCTTTTAAATCAATATTCATAGCATCAATATTCTGTAGCAATAATTTTAAAGGTTCAATTTCTATATAACCATTAGTAACTAAAACATTATATAGCCCTTTCTTATGAGCAATTCTAGATGTATCTAAAACAAATTCATACCAAACAATTGGTTCACTATATGTATATGCAATTCCTTTCGATCCTCTTGTTATAGCTATCTGAACTAATTGATCTGGAGTAACAACTTTAACCTGAGGTTTATTCTGAGATATTTCCCAATTTTGGCAAAATTTACATTTAAAATTACAAGCCCATGTTCCAACAGAGAGAATTTGGGAACCGGGATTGAAGTGATACAAAGGTTTTTTCTCTATTGGGTCCATTGCAATGGAGGAAATATCTCCATAATTTTTCGTGTATAAAATTCCATTTTCATTAATTCTTACACCGCAAATTCCCACTTGTCCTTCTTTCAAAAAACATTTATGGGGGCATAAATTACAAACAACCCCACCATCTTTTTCTTCAAAAAAAGTTGCCATTTTTTTCATACTAACACCACCTATTAACTATTATAACATAAAAAAAGCCGCTTATAAGCGGCTAAAATTCTAAAGTGATGATTTTTTACTGATTTTCGAAGTTTCTCCAATAATCTTCTGCAAGAATTGCCATTCTAATTAAATCCCAAAATTTCCCTTTTAAATATTTTCCTTGCCTTTCCTTTCCTTCAACCATAAAACCACATTTTTCATATACTTTTATAGCCCTTTTGTTATACTCATATGTTTTTAAATATACCCTATTTAAGTTCAAATATTCAAAAGCATATTTTAAAATTAACTTGGTGGATTCTGTCCCATATCCTTTGCCCCAATGGTTCTTATCAAAGATTCCTATACCAAATTCTGCTTGTCTATTAATCCAATCAATGTTCATGAGGCCAGTTGAACCAATTAAAATTTTTTCATCTTTTAGTTCTATTCCAAATGTTATTGTATTAAAATTATTTGCTTCATTTTTAATCCAATTTTCCTCCATATATTTATTTATTGGTAAAACCAAAGCAAGATATTGTCTAACTTCTTCATCGTTTATAATTTCTACAAACCTTTCAGCATCTTCAACTTCAATTGGTCTTAGTATAACTTTTTCCCCCATTAGTCTCAAAATCAACACCCCCAGAAAGAAGTTCCCTTATACCTACACTTCTTACATGAATAACATTATCATACTTTTTCAAATCTTCTATTTTTACTAGCATAGGTGAAGATTTACCTTCAATAATAATATATACAAAACGTTCATATTTTTTCCAGAAATCTTCAACAGTTCCAAAAAACAAAGTTTGACCATCTTCCAAAATTAAAACTTTTGAACAATTTTTTTCAATCTCTTCATCCTCATGAGTAACATATAAAATTACCTTATTACCTTCCTTCAATTTATCAATTCTTTCTATAATTAATTTTTTTGATTCCATATCAAGACCACTAGTAGGTTCATCCATTAAAACTATTTCTGGATCAGGTAATAAAGCAATAGCCATAGACAATCTTTGTTGTAAACCCTTTGATAATTCTTTTGGTTTTTTTCTAAGATGATTTTCTAAGCCAAAATAATTAATTTCATCTAAAATTCTTTTTTTGGTAATATTTCTAAGATTAGCAAAATATCTAATATTATCTTCAAGTGAAATCTCTGGTATTAAAATGGGTTTTTCTGGTATATAAGACACTAATTTCGAATTTAATTTTATCTCACCTGCACTAGGTTTCAATATTCCTGCAACTAATTTTAAAAGAGTTGACTTTCCACAACCATTTTTCCCTACAATCCCCAAAACTTCACCTTTCTGAAGCTTAAATGATACATTTTTTAATACCCAAAATTTTCTAAACCTTTTACCAATATTTTTTACTTCAATCAAGGCTTAGGAACCTCCAGACATATATATCCTGTATTTTCATCTAATTTAACAGATGGATTACTCGATCGAACTAATAAAAACTCTATATCTTTATTCACATAACAAATTTTGTAACTCTTTCCGCCTTCGGAAAGTAAAATTTCGTATCCTGATTCAGATAAATCTTTATCAATAAATCCATCCTGATATAACTTTTTTATCCTTAATTTTGCTTTGTTTTCTTCAGTGATTTCGTTATTATTATCAATTGCCGAAAAATAATCAGAATTATAAGTTAAAAAAGCAGTTAACACAGCTTCAGAAATATTCCTTAGGTTTGCAGCTATTTGTGTTGCTTTAGCTTTTTTTAGAGCAGTAAGCCCAACAGGAGTTGCAATTCCCATCAGTGCAGAAATAATAGCTAATACTATAAGTAATTCAATCAAAGTAAATCCTCTTTTCATCTTATCACCTCATGCTCGTACTGGAAGTACAATATATAGATAACCACCTACATCTTTCGAATTTACCTGCATTGGACTCAACTCGTCTACAAAGTTAAAAACTACTTCCTCTTCATCTACATTTTTTACTGCTTCATTTAAAAATCTCGGATTGAAATTAATTATTAAATCTTCTCCTTCTTTTTCTATGTTTAACTCTTCTCTAACTTCACCATATTCGGGACTTTGACTTGTTAAAACCATAATATTATCATTTATTTCTAATCTTACTTTATCATTTCCTCTCTTGGCAATTATCATATTTCTTTTCAAAGCTTCTAAAAATTCACTTTTATTGAACGAAATTCGAGTTTTGAAAGCTTTTGGTAATACTCTTCTATAATCTGGAAAGACTTCTTCAACTACTCTGGTGATAACTGTAATATCTCCAGAAGTAATAGCCATCTTCTTGTTATCACATGTTATTTTAACAACTGGCTCATCAGCTCCTGACAACATATTCTGAAGTTCTTTCATACTCTTCAAAGAAATAATAAAATCAATCTCTGCTTCGACATCAATTTTTTGTTCTACCAAAGCTAATCTATAACCATCACTTGCAACAAGTCTTAAAAATTTATCTTTTATTTCCCAATAAACACCATTTAAGGCTCTCATAGCAGTTTCTGTTGATGCACAGAAAATTACCTTATCGATCATCTCTGACAAAATTGAAGTCTCAATTTCAAAATTAATTCCTGAATTTTCAAATTCAACAGGAGGAAATTTCTCTGGATTTGAGTAAGTTGTGAGATTAAAAGCAGTTTTTCCACTTTTAACATTAAGTTTACCCAAATCATATTCCAAAATAACCTCATCTTCATCTATATTTTTAATAATCTCTTCAAGAAGTTTAGCATCTACTGCAAAAGAATCACTACCATCAAATTCATTAACATCTAATTTAGCAACCACAAAAGTCTGCATATCTGTAGAGTAAACTTTTATTGTTTCATTTTCAGGCTTAAATAATAAACATTGAAGAATTGGATCAACTGTTTTTGAACCTACAGCTTGAGCTGCAACAGAAATTTTCTTTAAAAATTCCTGTTTATTTATAACAAATCTCAACATGTAATCCCTCCTTTTTCAGCTTGCAAAATATATTTTATCACATTCTTTCTCAATTTAACAAAATGAGGTAAAATATTAGTAGAGGTGAAATAATGGAAATAATTTTTTTGGGTGAAATTTTGATAGATTTAATATCCAATGAAGATTTAACTACTGCAAGAAATTTTCAAAAAAAATTAGGAGGAAGTCCCCTGAATATTGCCATTAATCTCTCACAACTTGACATTGAAACTGCTATAATTTCAAAAATTGGCAATGATCCTTTCGGTAAATTTATTATACAAAATCTCCAAAAGTATAACATAAAAAAAGATTATATTCAAATTGATAAAAACCATAACACTACCCTAGTCTTTGTTTCAAAATCAACAAGTTCTCCAGAGTTTTTTGTAATTAGAGGTGCTGACAAATTCTTTGAAATACCGAATTTAAACTTTGAAAATACAAAATTCTTGCATTTGAGTTGTTGGACTTTAACTCATGAGGATAATTATTCTAAAACTCTAAAACTTATAAATCTTTCCAAGAAATATGGTGTAAAAATAGGTTTTGATCCTAATTGCAGAAATAAAATCTTTTCTTCTAATAAAATTGATATAGACAGAATTTTTGAAGTTATCAAACATACCTTTGTCATGAAGCCATCATTGGATGATGCCAAAGAAATATTTGGACCATTGCCCGAAGAAAGATATATTGAATTACTTCACAAATTTGGTGTTAAATTTGTAATTTTAACTTTAGGCAAAGATGGGGCTTTGGTTTCTGATGGAAAAATGATTAAGCATATTCCATCATTTGCAACAGATGTAGTTGACACAACAGGTGCTGGCGATGCTTTTTGGACAGGTATTTATTATGGTTTATTAAAAAATTGGGATTTATTTAAATCCGCAAAATTTGGCTCGCTTATTTCCTCTTATGTTTTGAAAAACGTTGGAGCTATAACTGATTTAAAAACAATAAAAGAGCACATTAAGGAGTTTGAAAATAATGATTAAAAAAATTGCTTTTTTTAATCCTCAGGGCAACTTTGACAGGAATGATAGTCATTTAACAGAGCATCCAGATTTTGGAGGTCAACTTGTCTATGTAAAAGAATTAGCAAAAGCAATTTCTAAGATGGGCATAAAAGTTGATATAATTACCCGTAAAATTGTTGATCCAGAATGGCCAGAATTTTCTGAAACATTTGATTATTATCCAAATTATGAAAATGTCAGAATAGTTAGAGTTCCCTTTGGAGGAAATAAATTTTTAAATAAAGAGTTGCTATGGGACTTTCTTGGAGATTATGTGAAAGAAATTATTCATTTCTACAAAGATGAAAATGAATTTCCAGATTTTGTTACAACTCATTATGGAGATGGTGGAATATCAGGAGCTATGTTTCTTAAAAAAACTGGTATAAATTTTTCATTCACAGGACATTCTTTGGGTGCCCAAAAAAGAGATAAATTTTCTAACTATGATAATGAATATCTCGAGAAAAAATATAGATTTTCTATTAGAATATTAGCTGAAAGAACATCAATTAAATATTCAACTTTTGTAGTCACAAGCACGCAACAAGAGAAAAATATACAGTATATGCATCCTGCTTATAAAGATATCACCCTTGAAAATCTTGGAAAATTCATTGTAATTCCTCCAGGTGTTAATACGGAAATTTTTAATACTTTAGAAGATGAAAAAACAAAACAATTTGAATCTTTTTTAAAAAATTTCAAAAAAAACTTTATAATACTTTCTAGTAGAATTGATCCCAAAAAAAATCATATGTCAGTTATAAAAAGCTATATAAAAAACAAAAAATTACAAGAAATATTTAATTTAATTATTGTTGTACGAGGAATTGAAGATGTATTTGAATACTCAAAAAAAGATTTAGAGGATGCAAAGATTTTAAGACAAATCATTCATCTTCTTAAAGAAAACAATCTTATTGAAAATGTTATCTTTCTTAATATAAAAAGCCAAATTGAGCTCTCTTCTTTATATAAAGCTGCGTCTAAATTCAATTCAATTTTTGCTCTAACTTCTCTTTATGAACCCTTTGGTCTTGCAATTATAGAAGCAATGGCTTGTGGACTTCCAGTAGTTGCTACAAAATTTGGTGGTCCGATAGAAATTCTAGATAATGGTAATTATGGAAAACTTGTTGATCCAAATAATCTTGATGAAATTTCCACTGCATTTTTAGATATTTTAAAAGACTACAATAAATTTAAAAAATTAGGTTTAGATAGAGTTTTATCCAATTACACTTGGGAAAAAACTGCTGAAAAGTATCTTGAAATGATTACTTTAACCTATAAACAAAAAAACGAACCTGTAGAATTACCAGAATTTTTTGCAAAATTAATTTGAAAGAAGGGATGAAAAAATGCTAAAAGATGTTCAAAATGAAAAAGATCTTAGAAATATCCCTTTAAAACATGTTGGAATTAAAAATTTAAGTTATCCAATCATTGTTCTTGATAAAAAGAACAAAATTCAACATACTGTTGCAAATATAAATATGTTTGTTGATCTTCCTAAAGATTTTAGAGGAACTCATATGAGTAGATTTGTTGAAATTATTAATGACTTTCATTTTAGAATTGAACCAAAAACAATTAAGAAAATACTTGACAAATTAAAAGAAAATTTAAACGCACAAAGTGCAAAAATTGAGATTTTGTTTCCATATTTTTTGAAAAAACAAGCTCCTATAACTAAAATTGAAAGCTACTTAGAATATAAATGTGGTTTTAAAGCATTTGATAATGACAATAAATATGATTTTTATCTAATTGTTGAAGTTCCTATACAAACACTTTGTCCTTGTTCGAAAGAAATTAGTAAATACAATGCTCACAATCAACGTGCAAGAGCTTTTATGGAAATAAAAACCTATGATTTAATTTGGTTTGAAGATTTAATTGAAATAGCTGAATCATCAGCTAGTTCGCCTTTATATACTCTTCTAAAAAGGCCAGATGAAAAATTTGTAACGGAAAACTCATATGAAAATCCTAAATTTGTTGAAGATGTTGCAAGAGATATAGCTTTGAAGTTAAAAGAAGATAAAAGAATTAAATGGTTTAGAGTTGAAGTTGAAAGCTTCGAGTCAATTCACACTCATAATGCTTTTGCATGTGTAGACTCTTCCACATTGGAGGTGTAATAATGAAAGAAGAAAAAATACTTACATTACTTGGGTTTGCTTCAAAAGCGAAGAAATTGGTTTATGGAAAAGAAAATATCCGTGATTATATAAAAGATTATAGATTGAAAAACAAAGTAATCATTATAGCTACAGATGCAGGAGAACGAGTTAAAAAAGATATAAAAATTCGCTGTGAGATTTCCAAAGTTCCATATATTGAAATTTCCACAAAAGAAAAAATTTCACATTCAACAGGAATGTTAAATGTCTCTATTTTGGGAGTAAGCGATGAAAATATTGCAAAAAGTATAGTAAAACTTTACTTTGAAAGAGGTGATTAAAATGAACTTAAAAATTTTAACTCTTGAAGAATTTTCTAAAATTGATTTTATAAATCTACTCAATAAAGTCTTTGAAGATTATACAGTACCAATAAAATGGGATATAGTAAGTTTTCAGCTTGATGTAAAAGAAAACTCAATTTCTTTATCAGATAGTTTTATATTTTTAAAAGACAACGTTCCTTTTGGATTTATAGTAGTTAGCATAAGAAAAGAACGAGCAAGAATCGACGCAATGGGTGTTATCAGAGAAGAAAGAGGTACTGGAGCAGCAAGTTATATTCTTGAACATACTATAAATTATCTCAAATGGCGAGGAATTAAAAAAATTCAACTTGAAGTAATTAAAAATGATGTACGAGCATATCGATTTTATGAAAAACATGGTTTTAGAGAAAAAAGACTCTTGTATTCAATGGTTTTAAAAAACCCAAAAAATTTTAACATTGAATATAATTATATACCAATAGAATCAAGAACAGCATATATTCAAGCTTTAGAAATTTATTTTGCTGGTAGAAGACCTAATTGGCAACGAGAACCTATTTCTTTGCTCCTTTCAGATAAAAGATACAATTTTACAAAAATTATAACTAACTCAGGCGAAGGATATCTTGTTTGGGGAAAACTAGAAAATAATAATGTTCCTATCATTGACGCTGGAACTAAAAATAATTATTCTGATATCTTAAAAGCTTCAATTAATTTCTTGAAATCCCAAACCAATTGTAATAGTATTTCTATTTCTTCAGTTCCTGAAGATGACTTTTTATTTGAACCTTTAAAAAACACGGGGTTTCAAACCATTTTAATTCAATCAGAAATGGAAAAAGAAATCATATAACAAGGGGGAAAAAACATGGGGGAGAATATTGAAAAATTAAAAGAACACCTTAGAAGAATTTCAAAATTCGAAAGCGCGGTTTCATTGCTACACTGGGATCTCGAAACTTACATGCCAAAAAATGCTTCTAACAAAAGAGCTGAAATCATTGGTGAAATTGCTGGTTATGCCTTTAAAGAATTTACTTCTGAAAAAACTCACGAACTTTTGCAAAAAGCAGAAAGTGAAGCTCAAACTATTGAAGATAAAGCTTTAATAAGAGTAACTAAAAAAGAATATGAAAAATCTAAAAAAATTCCTCCTGAGTTATTTATAGAATTTCAAATTGAAACTTCTAAAGCCCAAAAAGCTTGGGAAAATGCTAAAAATGAAGATAATTACAAATTGTTTGAACCACATTTAGAAAAAATTGTCACGCTTTCAAGAGAAATTGCAGATCATTTAGGTTATGAAGAAAACAGATATGATGCTTTATTAGACAATTATGAACCAGGTATAAAAACAAAAGAACTTTTAAATATTATACCCAAGTTAAGAAATTCTCTAATAAATCTATTAGAAAAAATTGAAAATGCCGATAAACCCAAAAAAGACATTCTTAATGGAAAATTTGAAATATCAAAGCAAAAAATCCTATCTGAATATATCCTAAAAAAACTTAATTATGATTTCAAATCGGGAAGATTAGATCTTTCAGAACATCCATTTACAATTACAATAAGCCATAATGACGTAAGAATAACAACAAAATATGATGAAAATGATATTAAAAAAGGGCTTTTTGGAACTATTCACGAATGTGGGCATGCTTTATATGAACTTGGTATCCCAGAAAACTTAAGAGGGCTACCAATTGGTGATGGAGCTTCTATGGGAATTCATGAAAGTCAATCGAGATTTTGGGAAAATATTATCGGAAGAAGTTTGAGTTTCTGGAAATATTTTTATCCTAAACTAACTGAAATCTTCCCACATTTTTCAAATATTCCATTAAAAGAATTCTGGCGCGGCATAAACACTGTAGAAAAATCATTAATTCGCGTAGAAGCTGATGAAGTAACTTATAACCTACATATTATGTTGAGATTTGAAATTGAAGAAAGTCTGATTAATGATAAAATTAAAGTTTCAGATTTACCTGATGTTTGGAATAAAAAAATGGAAGAATACATAGGAATAAAACCTAATTCATACAAAGATGGTGTATTACAAGATATACATTGGGCTCATGGAACATTTGGATATTTTCCTTCCTACATGCTAGGAAATTTATATGCTGCTCAGATTTTCAATACTATTCAGAAAGATTTACCAAACATTGAAAGCAAAATTGAAAACGGGGAATTTATAGACATTTTAAACTGGCTAAGGGAAAAAATTCATTCCAAAGGGAAAATATATGAGCCTCAAGATTTAATTTATCAAGTTACTGGAGAAAGATTGAATCCTAATTATTTTGTTGACTATTTAAATTCAAAATATGCAAAAGTATACAATTTATAAAGAGGTGTCTAATGTTACGAATCGAAACAGGAATTTTCAAAAATAGAGTATTAGAAATGGTTCCAGACAAAAGAACAAGATATACTCCAAACAAAGTGAGAATGGCTCTTGTTAGTTCTTTAGATGTGAAAAATAAAATAATTCTTGATTTATGTGCTGGCAGCGGGATTGTAGGCTTTGAATTCCTTAGTAATGGAGCTAAAGAAGTTCATTTTGTTGAAACTTCTCCAAAAGCTATAAAAACTATAAAAGAAAACGCAAAAAAATTAAATGTTGAAAACAAAATTAAATTATTTAAAGTAGATGCAAGAATATTTTTAAGGACAAGCCTTATAAAATATGATATTGTATTCACGGATCCACCTTTTGGATTAGGGATATTAAACGAAATAGTTGTAAAATTAGATAAGATAATTTCTGAAGAAGGAATAATTGTAATAGAACATTCTAAGCGAGAAACACTTAATATACCAGATAATCTAAAAATTGTAAAATCTAAAAAATTTGGAGAAATAATTATTGATTTTTTAAAGCTAAAAAATATACCTTAAATACTTTCTCATAAAAATACTCATAACAATTGTGCCCACTAACATTAAGGTTGAGATTGCATTTATTGTTGGCGAAATTCCAAATCGTATCATTGAATAAATTTTTAATGGTAATGTAGTTGATCCAGGTCCAGCTACGAAAAATGTTATTACAAAATCATCAATAGATAATGTAAGTGACATAAAAAAAGCAGCTAAAATCCCCGGAAACGAAATAGGTACTATTACCTTAAATAATGCTATTTCTTCTGTTGCTCCAAGATCATACGCTGCTTCTATTATACTGTATTCAAAATCTTGAAGTCTTGAAAATACTATCATCAAAGCATATGGAAGTGAAAAAGTAACATGCGCAATAAATATGGTCAAAAGACTTAATTTCATCTTAATAAACACAAAAAAGATTAATAATGAAACACCAATTATAATATCTGGAATAATCAAAGGCAAATAAGAAATTATCCAAATGTAATCCTTCCCTTTAAACTTACCCCAATATAACCCAATTGCTCCAAGCGTACCAAGAACTGTTGCAACAAAACTAGCAGATATTGCAACAATTATTGAATTCAAAAAAGCTTTCCAAATAGTATATGAACTTGTAAATAATTCTTTGTACCACATGAAACTAAATCCAACCCATACTGGAGATTTTGATGCATTAAAGGAAAACATTATAACTACAAATATCGGGATATAAAAAAATATTAAAATTAAAAACGTAATAAGCCTGGAGAATTTCCCTGGATTCAATTTAACACTTCCTTTTTGCTACTTTTTACAAAAATAATAACTCCTAATAAAGTTATTAAAGTTAAAATTGAAGAAATTGCAGAAGCTGCGGGCCAATTTTTCGCAGTTGTTAATTGCCTCGCAATTTCATTTCCTATCATCTTAGAATTTACACCACCTACCAAATCCGGAATTGCGTATGAACCCATTGCGGGAATTAGAACAAAGATAATGGAAGCAACCAATCCTGCTTTAATATTTGGGATAAGAACTTTAAAAAATGCTTTTCTCTTACTGCAACCCAAATCTAATGCTGCTTCAAAAATAGAATTATCTAATCTTTCTATTGCAGCATACAATGGTATTATCGCATATGGCAAGTAAGTATATACAATTACTAAAATTACAGCCCATGGATTATACAAAAACTGTATATGAGAATCTACTAATCCTATTAATTTTAAAAACTGATTTATAATTCCATTATTTCCAAGGACAAAAATCCAAGCATATATTCTAATTAAAGAATTAGTCCAAAATGGAATCACAACAAGCAACAGTAAAAAATTTTTAAATTTACTTTTTGCAATGTAATAAGCTGTTGGTAATGCAAATATAATTGTTATAAAAGTGGAAATAATAGAAATCCAAACTGTTCTCCATAAAATTCTTAAATAACCAATCGTTAGAAGAGATTTATAACCCTCAAGTGAAAATGAAAAATTTACTCCACCATATGGAGTTTTTTCTAAGAAACTAAAACTAAGTATAATTATCAAAGGAATCACAAAAAAAACAACTAACCATAAAGTATAAGCGGTAATATATTTCAACCTTTTTCCACCTCAACTATAAAACTGTCATTTGGATTCCATGTTACAAAAACTTCATCTTTCCAATGAATAATTTTTTCATCTAAAAGGTAATTAACATGTTGCTTGTAAATTTTTAAAATATAACCTTCATCCAACCTTACAAAATATTTTGTTTGATAACCCATATATATTTCTTCTTCTACTACTCCATGGAAACTATTAATACCTTCTAAAGGCTTTGTAGAAATTTTTATTTTTTCAGGTCTTAAAGTGAGTAATATTTTATCGCCTTTACTGACTTCTTTATCTTTATAGCAACTAAACTCACCTAGTCCTTTTGCAATTACTCTAATAAATTCGTCATTAACATCTACGACTTCTGCTTTCATTAAATTTGTTTCTCCTATGAAAGTTGCTACAAACCTATCTGCAGGACTTTCATATATTTCATATGGGGTGCCAATTTGAACAATTCGTCCATTATTCATAACAGCAACATGATCTGAAACACTTATAGCCTCAGCCTGGTCGTGTGTTACATAAATAAAAGTAATTCCCACCTGATCATGTAAATTATCAAGTTCTAATAACAGTTCTTGCCTTAATTTTGCATCCAAAGCACTTACAGGTTCATCTAAAAGTAAAACTTTTGGTTCATTTGCTAATGCTCTGGCAATTGCTACTCTTTGCCTTTGACCACCAGATAGTTGAATGGGTTTTTTATTTTCCTGACCTTCTAATCTTACTAAATTAATTAACTTTTCTACTTTCTCTCTAATTTCATTTTCTGACATTTTCTTTAACCTTAGCGAAAAAGCAATATTTTCAAATACTGTTAAATGAGGAAAAAGAGCATAGTTTTGAAAAATAGTGTTTGCTTCTCGCTTATTAGCAGGGATACTGACAACAGAAATACCGTCAAATAAAACATCGCCGGAATCTGGATATTCCAGTCCGGCGATTATTCTTAACAAAGTAGTTTTTCCGCAACCTGATGGACCTAATAAGGAAAAAAATTCACCTCTTTTTATTTGTAAATTAACTTTGTCTAAAGCTTGAAAATCTCCGAAAAATTTATCTACATTTCTGATTTCCACACTACTTCCTAGCATGTTATCTCCTTTACATTATAATTTCTTGCCAAGCTTTGTTATATAGATCAATATATTCTCCAACATCTTCAATAAACTCACAATTCTTCAACTCTTCAATAGTATATATTGGTTCTGTTGTAATATACTTTCTAGCTTCAACATTTGGAGAAGGTAGGCCAAGGAAATCAGCAATTAATGCTGCATTCTTAGGATCAAGTATATGATTGATAAACTTGTATGCTAAATCAACATGTTTAGCATCTTTTAAAATAACCATATTATCAATCCAAAGTGTTCCACCTTCTTCAGGAATAAAGAAATCATAATTCTCTTCTTCACCTTCTGGTACTCTTTGGAATATATCTTCAGCATAACCATGGACAACCCAGTATTCACCATTTACAATTCCATTAGCATAAGAAGATGCATCAAATTTAACGATATTTTGCTTCCATTTTAAAACAAGATTTTTAGCTTGTTCTATTTCATCAGGATTTGTTGTATTAACAGAATATCCTAAATACTTCAAAGCACCTCCTAAAACTTCTCTCATATCATCCAAAAGAGTCATATGTCCTTTTAATCTTTCATCCTCATAAATTGACCAAGAATGTTTATAATCTTTCACATATTTTTTATTTACACATATACCTGTTGAACCCAACATATAAGGAACGCTGTATTCATGATTTGGATCATATGTTGTTTTATTCAAAACGTTTTCATCCAAATATTTGAAATTAGGTATTTTTGATAAATCAAGTTTTAAAAGCATTCCTTCTTTTTTCATAATGGAAACGTGATCACCTGATGGAAAAACTATATCGTAGCCACTTCCACCAGCTTTAATTTTTGCATACATCTCTTCATTTGAGGCAAAAGAATCGTATACAACAGTACAATTATATTCTTTCTCAAATGATTCAATAACTTCCTGAGGTATATACTCTTCCCAATTATAAATGTATAGTACTTTCTTTTTCGGAATAGCAACAATTGTAACAATTATAACTATAACTACCAAAATCAAAGTAATCCAAAATTTTTTCACGATAATCCCCTCCCTTCATTTATAAAAAATACCGAGCAATAAAAATGGTGGACAAAATGCCCACCTTTGTATTACAAAATAAGATTTTTCTCATAATTGTTCTAATTCTTTTTTCAAAAATGTCGGAAGCGCAAATGAAGCTTTATGAATTTCTTCATTGTAATATTTTAATTCTTCTTCAAAATTTTTAACCTTTTCAGGATCAAAATCCTTTAATGGGTCTAATCCTTTTGAAGCAAATGTATAAGCCCACATTCCACTTGGATAAGTTGGCATAAATCCTAGATATAATTTTGTAATTGGAAATACTTTTTTAATTCTAGAATATGCTAACCTCAACCAAGCCCCATCATACATCCAATCTTCAGACTCAGCTGAGAATGTACCATTTTCTTTCAATGCGTCATAACAGGCTTTATAAAAATCTTCAGTGAACAAATGGCCACCTTCACCAGCAGTAGGATCAGTAGAATCAATAATTATTACATCAAATTCGTTTTTAAAATTTCTAACAAATTGTGAACCATCTTCAAAGACTAGTTCAACTCTTGGATCATCTAACTTACTAGCGGTAACCGGCAAGTATTTTTTTGCAGCTTCAACAACCATTTCATCAATTTCACACATAATTACTTTTTCAACACTCTTATGTTTTAATACTTCTCTAACGCTTCCTCCGTCTCCTCCACCAATTACCAACACTTTCTTTGGGTTTGGATGAATAAACATTGGAACATGTACCAACATTTCATGATAGAAAAAATCGTCTTTTTCAGTTGTCATTGTAATTCCATCCAAAGAAAATACTTTTCCAAAAAAATCTGTTTCAAAAATATCTATTCTTTGATATTTACTTTGTGCGCTGTATAGATGCTTATTCATTTTCATAAAAAGGCCACAATTTCCTGGAGTATAATATTCAAAATACCATAAATGTCTGTTTGGAACAAAACCGTATTCCATTTTTTACACCTCCATTTTATGTGGAGAGTTCTCTGGTATACCTATTTCGTCGTATTTTCCTCTTAAGTGTTCAACAACATGAACTCTCTGTGATTTTAAAACTTTTTTCAAATAAGCGAATGCTTTCCAAGGATCTACATCATCTCCACAAGTAAAAAGATCTACAGCAGCGTATCCATATTCAGGCCATGTATGAATTGTTAAATGAGATTCAGAAATTACTACTACACCACTCACCCCATAGGGGAGGAACCTATGAAAAGATGAATTAACTATTGTTGCTCCTGTTTCATAAGCAGCTTCTTTCATATGTTTTTCAATTGCTTCTACATCGTCTAAAATTTGATTGTCACAATCATAGAACTCTGCTATGATGTGCCTGCCTAAACTTTTCATTCAAATCCCTCCCCTTTTTAATTTTTTATTCTATATCTATCCATAAGAATTTAACACTCTTATTATAAGGGTTTTTAATCTTATGTTTTCTATCAGAGCAATAATAGAAACAATCTCCTTCGTTAACTTTATAAACATTTTCACCCAAAATTAATTCTAATTTTCCGGAAATTACAAATCCAAATTCATCTCCTTCATGAGGCTCTTCTTCTTCGGTTTCAGCCCCAGGAAGTAACTCAATTATTTTAGGATCAATTGATTTATCTTCAATATTATCCATCAATATATACCCTTTTATTCCTAGTTCTTCTAAATACATTGGAACTCTTTCGTCCACTCTAAAAACAATTTTTTCGCGTCTCTCGTCAGAGGCAAAAAAATTCTTCAAGTCAGTTCCTAATACTCTTAATATTCTTTCAAGAGTGTCTATCGAAGGAGAAACCTGATCATTTTCCAATTGAGAAATAAAACTTCTTGATAAATCACATCTATCGGCCAACTCTTCTTGCGTGTAACCCCTCGCCACCCTCAAGTTTCTTAATCTTCTGCCTAATTTCAAAATTTCACCCCAAAATGTCTATGATAGTGAACAAAAATTGTCTATGATACGCAACATTATTATATAATTTTTTCAAAGCAGTTCAAGTAAATTTTATGTAAAGTTTACGTAAATAATTTCGATTATTAGACCTATTTAACAACTAAATCAAATAATAGTATAATTGTCACGAAAGGAGGGAATCAGATGATTTTATTTGGAACTGGTGGAATAAGAGGAGTAATGAGAGAAGGCGAGTTTGATGAAAAAACAGTTATGGTTGCAAGTAAAGGCGTTTCAAATTATATGATTGACAATAATCTAAAAAGCGTTGTAATTGCATACGACACTAGAAACAATTCAAAAAAATTCGCAGAACTTTCTGCTAAAGTTTTTGCAGCAGATAACCATAAAGTTTTTGTTTTTCCAGATCCTGTCCCTACCCCCGTTCTATCATTTGCCGTGAGATATCTTAAAGCTGATATTGGAGTCGTAATAACAGCAAGTCACAATCCTCCTGAATACAATGGTTATAAAGTTTACACTTCAAATGGGGTTCAGGCTATTCCTCAAATTACAGATATACTTTCAAAATATGTTGAAAAGGCATGGAATCTACCTTTACAACTTTCAGATAATTATCATTTTCTAGATGATAGCGTTTTAAACAAATTTATCGAAATTGTGGTTGAAACCGTCAATGTAGATTTAAATGGTTTAAAAGTTGTGTATACTCCTCTTCACGGTACTGGAGCGAAACCTGTAACAGATGTTTTAAAGAAATTGGGAGCAAATGTTATTACAGTAGATGAACAAATGGTACCTGATGGAAATTTTTCAACAGTTAAATCTCCAAATCCTGAAGATGATGAAGCTTTAATTAAATTAAAAGAATATATGAAAAAATATAATATCCCTCTTGGTATTGCTACCGATCCAGATTGTGATCGAGTAGGCGTTATATGGAAAGATTCTAGATTAACCGGAAATCAAGTAGGTGTTTTATTAACTCATATGTTATTAGAAAAGGCCTTAGAAGACTCGATGGTTATCAAGACTATAGTCACCACCGATATGGTTAAACCAATGTGTGCTGAAAAAAATGTCCAAGTTTTTGAAACTCCAACTGGATTTAAATTTATCGGAGACCTTATAGAAAAAAGTAATCTTAGATTTTTGTTTGGATTTGAAGAAAGCTGCGGTTATTTGGCAGGTAATCATTCAAGAGATAAAGACGGTGTGATTGGCGCTGCTTTGGTTGCGGCTGCTTCAAAAAAATTTGATTTAATTGAAAAATTGGAAGAATTGTATGAGAAATATGGTTATTATTTTGAAAAATTATTGAACTTTAAATTTAATGACATTTCTATAGCAAAAAATTTATACCAAAAAATAAAGGATGGAAATATACCAAAAAATGCTAAAAATGTAGCTGATTATTCAAAAGGTATAAATGGAATTATCCCAAATGAAACACTCAGAATTGATTTTGATGAAGGAAAGATATTTATTAGACCTTCAGGAACGGAACCTAAATTAAAAGCATATATAATGGTCAATTCTAAAAACAAAAAAACTGCTATGAATAATTTGGAAAAACTAACAAATTATTTTTCTTCATTCATTGATGATATGATTTGAACAAAGATTTCATATAATTGACAGAATTCCGGAAAATTTCTACAAAAAATTTCCCTTTCAGATCTAACTATTTCAATATCTTTTCTGGCAATGGGACCAGTGATTGATTCAACGGTCCCATTTTTTTTAATATTTTTCACTGTATTAATCAATAAACTTTCCATAACCTCATAAAAATTTTTCTTTTCAATTTTTCCTATTTCATACAATCTTTCAGCAAGAAAAACTAGCGCATGAGGAAAATTACTCATTAAAACTGCTGCAAGATGATAAAAAGATTTTGAATTTTCTGGAATTATAAAATACCTTCCTTCTAAAAGTGTAACAACATTTTTTGCTAATTCAATATTTCCTTCAATTCCAAAAATAACATTTTTTAATTTAGTTTCTTTTCGTGGTATAGGACAATTAGGATGAATGGAAGAAGGATTCCAGTCTGAAGGAAAAATTTTTGAAGAAAAATACCCACTAAAATGAATTGCAGAAACATTTTTACCTATAAACTTTTCAAGCAATTCCGGAGCTTTCAAAAGAACTGAATCAGAATAACCCACAAAAAGAATATCTTCAAATTTAAAATCATCTGTATAATCTACAGGTATTCCTTTCCCTATTTCCTTAACAAAATTTTTAGCCTTTTCTTTATTTCTAGAAAGAATGTAACCAATCTCTACTTTATCTTTCAAATTATAGATAATTGAGCTTGAAACTCTTCCAAGACCTGCAACATTTACAATCATATTTGCCACCTCTAAAATTTAAATAAGAGAGACTATATAAACTAAAATAGGTGAAACAAACAAAGCTGGCAAAAAATTACCTACTCTAGTATCTTTTATTTCCAAAATCTTTAAACCTATTCCAAGTACCATTAATCCTCCCACTGCAATTAAGTTATTTAAATAAGAACCTTGCGTTAAAAAAGATAACTTAGAAGAAAGGATTACTATTGATCCTTGAACAATTAAAACTGAGAGAGACGATAACATTACTCCTAAACCATATAAAGAAGCAAGAACTATTGAAGAGATACCATCCAAAAGAGATTTCATATAAATTAGAGAACCATCTCCAGTAAGTCCTGCTGTAATTGAACCAACTATAGTCATTGGACCTATCAAAAATAACAATGATGAAACAACAAAACCAGTTGAAAAATCACCTTCCTTAATTGAATCTCCTATCTTTTTTAATGTACCTTCTATATTTAAAATTTCTCCCAAAACTCCTCCAATTGCCATTGAACCTAAAACAATTAAAAAATTGTCCGTTTTTAATATCATTGATATACTTAATCCAATAGTTGATAGACCAACAGCATAAAACAAGATTTTTCTAATTTTTTCAGGTATTCCTTTTCTTAAAAAAATTCCAATAAGGCTTCCAATTAAAACTGCTATTGCATTAACTAAAGGCGTTAGAATAACATTCACCTCCAAAATTACAACAATGTTTTCAATTCAATCTTATTTCCACAAGATTTCACAGCTGCTTCAAAAAACGCTAAATCTTTTAAAGCTTCAAGAGGGCTTCCTAAATCATTTTTCTTTTTATTAATTACTACTTCATAAAAATCTTCGAATTCCTCCTTATAACCAAGGTTCTCTTCAAAAGAAAATTCCTTATCATCTACAATTATTTTATTTTCAGTCAATTTTAATCTATTATCAATCCCAACAATTTCAAAATCTTCTTGACCACTTATGCCATACGAAACTGTATAATTTCCTATAACACCATTTTCAAATTCAAAAATTGATGTTAAGAAATCTGGCCCTCCCAAATAATCAACTACTTTTTTAGTATTAGCTGAAACCCATTTAATTTCACCAAAAATTAATCTCATCGCTGCGACATGATGAACCCCTCCATCTGATAAAAATCCGCCTATATGTTTTGGTTGTTGACGCCACTTTGTTTTCGCATATTTATTTTCCTCATCCATACCAATCCAAAGATTCCATTTAAAAAACAATGGATTTTTAATTTTGTTTAATAAATCTCTTATTAAATAAAACTTCTTGATATGCCTCCAATTTTCAGCAATGTAAATCACTCTATCTGTTTGTTTTGAGATCTCAACAACTTTTTTTCCAGTATTTACATCTGTTGAAATTGGTTTTTCACAAATTACATGCTTGCCTTTTTTAACGGCTTTTTCAATAAAAGGCAAATTTAACTCAATAGGTATTGTTAAATCAACAGCATCTACAATATCTGATTCAAGAAGTTCATCATAAGAATTAAAAATTACTGGATTTCCAACAAGTCTTGCAAATTCCTCGGCATGTTTTTTGGTTCGACTAGTTACCGCAGTAATTTCAAATTTGTCTGTAAGCTCTTTTAAAGCAGGATAGTGTAAATCTCTTGCGGCAATTCCACATCCAACTATACCTAATCGAATTTTTTTCATTTTAATCCCCCCTATTTTGTTTTTTATTATACAAGTTTTTTATTAAAAATTTATTTTCCAATCAAACTTAAGAAAAATTCCAAGATATATTTTAGCAAAATTTATGAATTTTAAATATATGTTATAAAAGGAATAATTACTAGATATTGTAAAAATATGATATTTTTTATCTTGGCCCTTCACTGGCAAAGATTCGATATTACTTGTCCAACCATCCCAGAACCATCTCCATCTTTCATATCCATCTTCTATTACAGTACCCTTTGTCAAATGATTATATTCTAATGCTAAAAAAACATCAGATATTTTTGCTTCAAAACTGAATGTCAACATTGTAGCATCTGGACCATAAATAAATCCAAGAGGATAATCTGCAAAAAATCTACCATCTTTTGTAGCAAAAAGATGTCTGACATTAACAGTCATATAGGGAGAATCATAAGTTGTATACATCCATTCGTTAACAAAATTGTATTCACCTTTTAAAACAAAATCTTTTCCTAATGAGTATTTAAATCCGAATACATATGCATATGCAAAAGGTCTTGAATTACCTCCTGCTTCTTCAGGTAAAACAATATCATCTACTGACAATTCTCCATAAGTTGAAAAATTATCATTTAAATTAACTTCAAAATCAAGCATTCCAACTACATTAGAATTATTTCTAAAGTTATGATGATATATTACAACTGGACCAATATCTATAATATCTGGTGTTCTACCTCCAATTACATTTAATTCTCCTAGTGAAAAATTAATTCTATCAAAATCAAATTCTATTCTATGACCAAAAATAGTTTTTATATCTTCAAGACCATTTCCAAATAAATTTTTTTCTTCAGCAGTAAATCCAGGATATGAAGAAATTGCTATAAAATAATATTTAGTTTTTGGAAAGTAAAACACCAAATTTACATTATCCTGAAAAGTGGTGGGTGAAATAGTTACAGGATATTTGGCATATCCCCACTTTAAAGGGAAACGACCAGTTGTAATTTCAAAATTTTCACCTTTTAAAGATAAAAAACTAAAAAGTGGCAAACTTGGATCAAGATAATAATAAAGCGTATCTAAATCAAAACCAATAATGTTAGTAATATACTTTATCTTTCCTGACAAATCATACTGAATTGGGTATTCGAAATGAAATTTAATGTTTTCATTTTCAAAATTAAAAATAATGTTCCCAAAAGGCTTTGTAAAATCCTGTAAATAAAAAATTCTTTCTGCAGGATTAATTGGATTAACCCCAACAAAAATATTCATGTAATCAGAAAATTCTGGAGCAATAACCACCTGCGGAATAAGGCTGAATTCTAAATAATTATCTAGTTCAGAAAAAGCTAAAACTTGAAGAAATAATAACATAAAAATTATTCCAGAAATTATGTTCAATTTGTGTTTCACACTAGCACCCCTAATATGCTTATATTAACCCAAATACAAAATAAAAGCTCCGAATATTAAAAAAAATGTTCCTATAATCCTTAATTTTACTCTTTCCTTAAAAATCAAATATGCAAACAAAATTGAAACAAATACAGAAATCATAGATAAAGGCTCAGCAATACTAACATCTATATATTTAAAAACCTTTAATAATGCAACATAAGCATAGGCGTTACATATTCCTCCAAATATTAGAAACATCCACTTATGCTTCACAATCTCAATGTGACTCTTAAAGCCTCTTTCTTTAATAAAACTTACTATAAAAAAGTTAAAACTCATTATTAAATAAACACCTATTGAATAACCAAGCTGATCAAAATGTTTTTGTTTAGTAAATACTCCATCAACAGTTCTTCCAACAGCTATAAGTAGAGATGAGAAAATCATTGCTAAAGCACCTTTACTTTTTAAAATATTTAAATAGGATGACAAAATATTATTTGATTTTTTTAGATAAGAAACCCCATAGATCATCATCAAACTTCCAAGTATTTTGTAAATTGTTATTTTCTCATTCAAAAAAATATTAGCTATAAATATCCAAAAAATTGCATTAATATTGTATAGAGGAGCTACAACTGATACATCTTCGACTGATAAGGAGTACATATATAAAAAGAACGATATCGAATAAATAACACCACTTATTAACGAAAATTTGAAAATTTGAAAATTCATTCTTGAACTAAATGGTAAGAGTACAAGGAGAGAAAATCCAAAAAAGGCCCATGAAGAAATTAATGAAGAAGTTTGTCTAGTGATTATTTTCCCTAATATACGTTCCAATCCCAACAAAAAAATTCTGATGCTCATCCATAAGAATACCATATATAAGCCCCAGAATTATTTTTTATACTTCTTTAAATACTCTTCTTGCTTTTTAAACATAAGTTCGGCATTAGTTTTATCGTATTCGTGATCATATCCTGACACATGTAAAACAGCATGAATTAAAACTGTTAAAAGTTCATTTTCAAAAGTATTAGAAAATTTTTCCGCATTTTCTTTTACAATATCCTCGCATACAAATATTTCAGCATACAAGTCATCATCCCCGTACACAAAAGTTAAAACATCTGTAGGTTCTTTTATTTTCCGATATTCATAATTTAATTTTGCTATTTCATCTCTATCCACAAACACAAGTCCAACGTTTACTTCTTTTTTTAATTCATTTTTCAAAATTTCATCCATAATTTTTAAGTATCTTTCATCATAAACAAAATTTTCATTGTAAATCATTGATTTGCACCACCTTTTGAATATCCTCTTTTGGATATTCAATTCTTTCCTTTTTAATATTTATTATAACTTTTATAAATTCTTCAACTATCAATTCCAATTCTCTCAGATTTAATCCAGATTCATCTAATTGTCTTTCATTATAAATTCCAGATACTATTTCTTCTACTACTTCCTTAATTGACTGATAGTTAGAAGAATTTATACTTTTTAGTGCAGCTTCTACACTATCAGCAAGCATAATTATACCAGCTTCCTTAAATTGAGGTTTAGGACCCGGATATTTAAAAGCTTCTTCAGAAGTTTCAGGATCTATTTGCTTTGCTTTATAATAAAAATATTTTTGAACTCGTGTACCGTGATGCTGTGGAATTATGAATTCAATTCTCAGAGGTAATTTGTATTTTCTAGCAAGTTCAATTCCAGATTTAATGTGATCTTCCAAAATAATATGGCTCAAAAAAGGACTAATTTTTTCGTGCGGGTTTTCATCTTTATCAGAAAGGTTTTCCACAAAAAAGTATGGCCTTTTTATTTTTCCAATATCGTGAAAGTATGAAGCAACTCTTGTAAAAGTTGAATTCACACCTATTCTTTCTGCAGCAGCTTCAGCAAGAGTAGCAACCATAATGCTATGATAATACGTTCCTGGTGCTTGAATAGAAAGTTTTTTCAAAAGAGGATGATTCATATTAGCTAGTTCTGATAAACCAATATTTGAATATATCCTTGTAAAATATTCAATATAAGGAAGGAGACCTAAAATCAAAACTGTAGAAACAAAAGGATTTAAAACTGCAATAGTTAAATTATAGAAGCTAAAATATGTTGGTTGCAAGCCAATCAAAATAATTGCCAAAAACGAAGTTAACAATGCGGCTCTTGCTATTTCAATTCTTCTATTAACATTCCTTATCAAAAAATTCATCAAAATTATTTGAGGAATAAAGTAATAAAAAATAACAAAATTTGATAAATGTAAAGAAATTAACAGAGCCTGCAAAATCCCCACAGTTATACCAACTTCATAGGACATTAACAAGGTTAGCAATAAAGAACTAATTAAGAAAGGAGAAATAACAAAACCAAATTGCTCAATAAAAGGATAAGTTGTCAAAATTCCTAAAAGGAACAAAAAATAAAAAGTGAATCTATATATATAATGTAATCTAAAATGGTAAATAAATCTTAATAATAATTCTACAACAAAATACCACATGAATATTAGTATTATAAATTCATTAAAAGACTGTAAAATCTTTAAATCGAATAAGTTCAATATTATCATTGTTAAAATTGAGACAAATAAACCCTCAAAATTCCTAGGTTTAACATTTTTTAAAATTTTAAACATCTCTATCTTGTTCTCCCTTTTCATAGTTTTCATATGCTTTTATTATTTTTTTAACCAAAGGATGTCTAACAACATCTGCTTCAGTTAAATATACAAAACTAATTCCTTCAATATCTTTTAATATTTTTTGCGCCATTACTAACCCTGAATGTTCTTTAATGTCTATTTGAGTAATATCACCAGTAATAATAGCTTTTGAATTAAAACCTATTCTTGTCAAAAACATCTTCATTTGCTCGTAGGTTGTATTTTGTGCTTCATCTAATATAATAAAAGCATTATTTAATGTTCTTCCCCTCATATAAGCTAGTGGAGCTATTTCAATAATATTTCTTTCACGATAAGAAATGAATTTTTCAAAAGGTAGAACATCCATTAAAGAATCGAAAAGTGGTCTTAAATATGGATCAACCTTCTCAGCAAGATCTCCTGGAAGAAATCCTAATTTTTCACCAGCTTCAACCGCTGGCCTTGTTAAAATAATCCTATTAACTTTTCCAGACCTCAGGTAATCAACTGCCATAGCAGAAGCAAGATATGTTTTACCTGTTCCAGCCGGGCCAATTGCAAAAACTATGTCATTTTTTTCTATTGCTTCTATATATCTCTTTTGCCCTTGAGTTTTAGGCTTTACTCTCCCTCTTGCTATGGTTTTTGTAACTACATCTGTAAGAACTTTAGAACTTTTTTCAATTTCCTTTTCATTAACCAAATATTCGAATTCCTGTTTGTCTATAAGATGGCCATCTCTAGTAATATTAATCATCTCTTTAATAATACTTTCTACCGTTTCAACATTTTCAATATTTTCCCCGCTAATAATTACTTCATTTCCTCTAATTGTAATTTCTAATCCAAACCTCTTTTTTAAATACCTGAGTCTATTATCGTATTGTCCAAAAACTTCAACTATTATTATATCTTCAGGTATTTTAATCTTTTTAATTGCAGACACTTAAGCACCTCACTTTAATCTTTTTAAAATTTCTTCGGCTTCCGCTTTTGCTTCTTCATGAGTCTTTATTAACAACGGATGCGGCATACTTTCAAGTACGATATTTAATTCTTTGATAGCTAATTCTTTTTTACCCCATTTTTCATACAACTTTCCCAATTCTAGATGGATATTAGGATAGTTTGGTAAAACTTCTAATGCTCTTAATAAAAATTCTTCAGATTTTTTGTAATTATTCAAAGGCCATGGAACATCTCTATAACGCATTCCTTTAGCGGTAAGAGCTAAGCCTCTATAAAAATTATCATCCAACAATTCTAATGCTTTATCGATAAAATTATCAAAATCACCTAACATAAACAAACTCTGAACAATACCTTTAAACTGTGCCAATCTGCCAATTGTTGCTCCTGCAACATAATAAGCTCTTCCATTTGTTTCATCTAATTCTATTGCTTTTTTTGCATATTCCAAAGCTTTCTCATATGTTTCTTCTTTTAAATCCTCAGAAACCCCCCACAATCCATATTCCATATATGCTTCAGCTAATAATGTATAGATATCAGTATCATCCTGGAGATTAGTTTCCAGTGTATCTATAACTTCTTTCATATGGTTAACATTATGTAAACTTCTAGCTTCAAGAAATTTAGCCTCTACCAATTTAAATTGTACCGCTTTAAAATCCAATGAAAAAGCTAACAAAACAAGTAAAATAAGAATCATTGAAAGAAATTTCTTCATAATATCCCACCTTTCATTTTTACGCTTTTCTTTTTAGATTATATCATTTGTTTTTACAGATATTATCAATTACCATATTGATCAATTTACTTAGATTTTCAGTTTCGTTTATTTCTTCCATACTTTTTTGTATTTTTCTTACTAAAATCGATTCAGCATGTTTTTTTATTCTTCTTTCAAGTCTTTTTTTAATTTCACCATTTTTTTGAAATTTATCTAGTAATTGTTTAATTTCAAAAACTAATTCTTTAACTCCTTTTCCAGTAGTAGCAACAGTTTTTATTATAGGTTTTCTGATGTCTGAAAGAGAAAGTATTGATTCTAATCTTGACTTATAATAATCTGCCCCTTCTAAATCAGACTTATTTATAACATAAATATCTCCTATCTCCATAATTCCAGATTTTAAGAACTGAATTTCATCTCCTGTCCCAGGTGATAAAACCAATACAACAATATCTGAAACGTAAACAATGTCAACTTCACTTTGACCTGCTCCAACTGTTTCAATCAAAATATAATCAAAACCAAAAGCATCCATTAATTTTATAACATCAAAAATACTTTCGTTTAAACCGCCTAAACTTGAACCACTTCCCATACTTCTAATAAAAACACTGTCATCAAGAAAATGAGATTTCATTCTTATTCTGTCTCCTAAAAAAGCACCACCAGTAAAAGGACTTGTAGGATCTATTGCTATCACACCAACTTTAAAACCTTCTTTTCTCAATTCCGAAATCACAGCATTTACTAAGCTACTTTTTCCTGCACCGGGACTACCTGTAAATCCTATTACTTTTGCTCCTTTTGAAGGAAGTTCATCTACAAATCTATCTTCGGGATTATTTTCTAGGTAAGAAATTAGTTTTGCTAATGATTTTATGTCTCCATTTTTCATTTTTTCTAATAAATCTTTCAAGACCCTACCTCCGAAAATAATTGTTTTATCTTTTCTACTATAACAGAAAGTGGTGTACCAGGACCAAAAACTTCTTTTATACCCATTTTCTTTAATTCTTCAGCATCATCTGGAGGAATTATTCCTCCAACAAAAACAGGGATATTCTCAATTCCATTTTCTTTCATTAATTTAAGTAATTTTGAACAAATATTCATATGTGCACCAGATAAAATTGATAAGCCTATTAAATCTACATCTTCTTGAATGGCTGTTTTAACAATTTGTTCAGGAGTTTGCCTTAGTCCAGTATAAATTACTTCCATTCCAGCATCTCTCAACGCTTTAGCCACAACCTTCGCGCCTCTGTCGTGCCCATCTAGCCCAGGCTTTGCAATTAAAACTCTTATTCTATCTTTCATTGTATCCCTCCTATTCAAGTTCAACTAAAACCTGGCCAGTTTCTACAGCATCTCCTTCTTTAACCAAAACTGACTTCACTATTCCAGAAGTATCTGCTTTAATTTCATTCTCCATTTTCATAGCTTCAAGAATTAAAATATTATCTCCAGCATTTATTTTCTGCCCAGGTGAAACAAATATTTTCAATATAATTCCCGACATAGGAGTTGTTATTACTTTGCCAGTACTGACAGATTCTTCCTTTTTTTCAGTCCTTTCTTCTCTTACTTCTCCTTTTTTAGTAGGTTCATTTGTCACAGATTTAACCTGTTGATCTTCCAAAGTGTTTTTTGTTTCTTGTGGTTTTTTTGTCTGGTTTATAGAAGTAATTTCCTCAACTTCAACTAAATATTCTTTTCCGTTTAATCTCACCTTAAATTTTCGTACCATCTTTTTACACCTCTCCAACCAGATTTTTTCCAGTATTCCCATCCACGAGTTTCAAAATTTTGTCTTTTAATTCTCTTAATTGATTTGATTTTTATATTATCTCCTATCATTGAATATATCGCTGCTATTATGGCTGCTTTCTCATCTTCTTCATCTAATATTTTTTCGCTGGGTGGTAACTTCTTAGGCAATTTTATAGAAGCCTTTTTTGAAAAAAACCCAAACATCCAAAAAATAAAATATAAAATTGTAAAAACAAGAAAAACTGTAATAATACCAATAAATATTATGATAACTTCTTGCATAAACTCACCTCATAATGGTATATTACCATGTTTTTTCTTTGGTCTGGGTTCCACTTTTGTAACACCAAACTCGAGCGATTTTGCAATCCATTCTTTTGTTTTTCTTGGATCTATTACTGCATCAATATAACCTCTTGAAGCAGCAACATATGGATTAGCAAACATTTCTTTATATTCATTAATTTTTTGAAGTCTTACTTCTTCGGGATTTTCAGAATTTTCTATTTCCTTTTTAAATATAATATTTGCAGCTCCCTCAGGGCCCATAACAGCAATTTCAGCAGTTGGCCAAGCGGCTACAAAATCAGCACCTAAATGTTTGCTTCCCATGGCTATGTAAGCTCCACCATATGCTTTTCTTAAAATAATTGTTATTTTAGGTGTGGTAGCTTCACTATATGCATATAATAACTTAGCACCATGTCTGATAATTCCAGCATGTTCTTGTTTAGTACCAGGCAAATATCCTGGTGTATCTACAAAAGTTACAATTGGAATATTAAACGCATCCAAAAATCTTATAAACCTTGCTGCTTTATCTGCAGAATCAATATCTAAAACTCCAGCATAAACATTTGGTTGGTTTGCCACTATTCCTACGGAATAACCATTTATTCTTGCAAAACCAACTACTATATTCTTTGCAAAATGTTCATGAACTTCAAAGAATTCACCATTATCAACAACCTTTTTTATTACTTCTCTTACATCATATGCTCTTTTTGAGTCGGGTGAAACAATTTCTAAAATACTATCATCAATTGTCATGTCAGATGGTTCTCCATATGGAGGTTCCTCCATGTTATTTTGAGGAATATATGATAAAAGTTTTTTTACTAATTCTATTGCTTCCTCATCACTAGAAGCTAAAAAGTGCGCATTCCCACTTTTTGTGTTATGAACTCTTGCTCCACCCAAATCCTCTTTAGTAATTTCCTCACCAGTAACAGCTTTTATTACATTAGGTCCTGTTATAAACATTTGAGCAGTTTTATCAACCATAACTACAAAATCTGTAATTGCTGGAGAATAAACAGCTCCTCCAGCACAGGGGCCAGCAATCAAAGTTATTTGAGGAATTACTCCTGAAGCTAAAGTATTTCTAAAAAATATCTCTCCATAACCATATAAAGAATCTACTCCTTCATGTATTCTTGCACCGCCAGAATCATTAATTCCAATAAGAGGTATACCAAGTTTTATTGCCAAATCCATTATTTTAACTATTTTCTTTGCATGCATTTCACCTAATGAACCACCCATCACAGTAAAATCTTGAGAAAAAGCAGCAACAGTTCTTCCGTTTACTTTTCCAATACCTGTTACAACACCATCTGCAGGTAATTCTTTTTTATCCAAACCAAAATAAGTATTTCTATGTTTTACAAATTTATCAATTTCTTCAAATGTTCCTTCATCGAATAATAATTGTAATCTCTCTCTTGCGGTTAATTTTCCTGCTTTGTGTTGTTTTTCAATTTGTTTCTCTCCGCCTCCAAGCTCTATTTTTTCTGACATTTCTTTAAGATTTCTAATTAATTCTTCCATAATTTTTTCCTCCTTCTTTTTATTTATGTTCTCCTTCAACCAATTCAAGTAAAATTCCACCAGTTGTTTTTGGATGTAAAAATAATACTTTTGTTCCACCAGCACCTAATTTTGGTTCTTCAGAAAGAGGTTGAAATCCTTGAGACTTTGCTAACTCAACTGCTTCTTCAATACCTCTTACATTTACTGCTATGTGATGAATTCCTTCACCCTTTTTTGCTAAAAAGCCAGAAATTTCAGAGTTTTCATTTAATGGTTCCAATAATTCAAATCTTGTTTCTCCTATGTTTATAAAATATACCCTCAAACCTCTTTCAGGTAAATCTTCAATATGTTCAACTTTTAATCCCAAAAAATTTTCATAAAGCTTCAATCTTTCTTTTGCATTTTTTACTGCTATTCCAATATGATCTATTTTATTTACTTTCACAAAATCACCTCCCAATTGATTCTAACACCAGAAAAATTTTTGTTCAAATTTAAATAACAACTTTTAGATCCAAATACAACTCTGATCTAATCTTAATTGCTTATTTTAAGGTTTATATTTAGCAAAGCAATTTAATTTCTTTTTACTTTCAATTTCTTTTTCTCAGATTTTTTACTTGCTCTTCTTTCGTTTCTATTGACTAAACTAAAATCCTCGTGAACAACGCTAAGTTTTTCTAACTCTTTCTTTGATTCTTTTTCTGCTTTTTCCGCCTTTTCTGTAATCTTCCTAAGGTTCAAAATCAACATTATTGTTTGTTCATAAATACGCGCCATCATTTCGTCAAACATTCTATATGTTTCCTTTTTAAATTCTATTATTGGATCTTTTTGTCCATATGATCTCAAACCGACAGCTTCTTTAACATGTTCAACTTCTTCCAAATACTGTCTCCAATTTTCATCAATGACTCTTAATGCTATAAATCTTCCTACTTTAGCAAAATCTTCTCCGAATTCTTGTCGTTTTTCTTCAAACTTCTCTTCAAGCATTTTAATTAAATACTCTCGCAATTCTTCAGTTGTATCTGGTAAATCTCCTGAAATACCTAATAACTTCAACGATTCAGCAACAGATTTTACATCACAAACTCCTTTTTCACAAAATTCTGATAATCTTCTTTCCACAAAATCTTCAATTGCTTCTTTTAAATGTTCCTCAATATTTCCAGCCAAAAGATATTCCCTAAATCCATATATAGCTTTTCTCTGAGCATCAAGAACCGTATCCATTTGTAATAAATTCTTTCTAATTGAAAAGTTTATACTTTCAACTTTTTTCTGAACCTGTTCAATTAACTTTGTCAACATTGGGTGAAAAATAGGCTCACCTTTTTTTATTTTAACCATATCCATAATTTTTGAAATTTTGTCTCCACCAAAAATTCTTACTAAATCATCTTCTACAGAAAGAAAGAAGATAGATTCTCCTGGGTCTCCCTGTCTTCCTGCCCTTCCACGAAGTTGATTGTCAATTCTTCTACTTTCGTGTCTTTCTGTTCCAATAATTAACAAACCTCCTAATTCTTTAACTCCTGGACCTAATTTAATATCCGTTCCTCTACCGGCCATATTTGTAGCAATGGTTACAGCACCTTTCTGACCTGCTTTAGCTATAATTTGAGCTTCTTTTTCATGATACTTAGCATTTAATACTTCATGTGGAATACCCTCTTTTGAAAGCATCTTACTTAAGATTTCACTTTTCTCAATTGAAGTTGTACCTACCAAAACGGGTTGACCTTTTTTATACCGTTTCTTTATCTCTTCAACTATTGCTTTATATTTTTCTTCGGCTGTTCTATAAATTAAATCGTCTCGATCCTTTCTAATCATAGGTTTATGTGTTGGAATTACAACAACTTCCATACCATATATCTGTTTGAACTCCTCTTCTTCTGTTTTTGCTGTACCAGTCATACCTGCAAGTTTTTCATACATTCTAAAATAATTTTGATATGTAATAGTAGCATACGTAATTGATTCTTCTTTTATAGACACACCTTCTTTAGCTTCAATTGCTTGATGAAGTCCCCCACTATATCGCCTTCCGGGAAGTAACCTTCCAGTAAATTCATCAACAATTATTACTTCTCCATTATGAACTATATAATCAACATCCTTTTTAAATAAATGATGAGCTTTTAAAGCATTTAAAAGAAAATACATTTTATTAACATGCTCTGGATCATATAAATTATCAATACCTAATAATTTTTCTACATATTCAATTCCTTCATCAGTCAATATAACAGTTTTTTTCTTTTCATCAACAATAAAATGTTTGTCCCTAACTAGTTTTTTTGAAATTTGATCAAATCTTCTATAATCTGACGCCCTAGTTTTCGAAGGACCACTTATTATTAAAGGCGTCCTAGCTTCATCAATTAAAATACTATCAACCTCATCAACAATGGCATAAAAATGTCCTCTTTGTACTCTGTCATTTAAATCTATTACTAAATTGTCTCTGAGATAATCGAAACCGAATTCGGTATTCGTTCCATAAGTAATGTCACAAAGATAAGCTTCTTTTCTAGAAATTTCTTTTAACTCAACTTCAAACGCTTCAGCTGCTTTTTTTACCTTTTCTTCATCAGATAAAAATTCGCCAGTAAAGTTTTCGGGCCAAACACTCCAACTTTCAGCTATAGCAATTTCTGCAAGTTCAGGATTTTTCCAAACAATTTCATACGATTTATTTTGAGTATTTATTACACTTACTCTCAATCCTAAAGCAAGATATATTGGCCCCATCCACATTGCATCTCGTTTAGCAAGATAATCATTTACAGTTACCAAATGAACGCCCTTACCTAGAAGTGCATTTAAAACTATAGGCATTGTTGCAACCAATGTTTTTCCTTCACCGGTTTTCATTTCTGCTACTTTGCCCTCATGTAAAACCATTCCCCCAACGAGTTGTACGTCAAAAGGCCTCATTCCTACAGTTCGCTTTGCTATTTCTCTTACAATTGCAAAAACTTCGTTTAAATAATTATCTATATTTTCAAGAGTAATTTCTTTTTTTATTGAATTTATTCTTTCTTTTAGTTCTTTTGAACCTGTGTTTTCATAATTAAGTTCGTTTATTTTTGCAACTCTTTTTAAATATTTTCTTATAATTCTTTCATTTTTATCAAATAATTTCATTTTTAAACCTCCATTTATTCTTCATTAGTATCAAAACTTTCAATGTAAATTTTTCCATTTTTAGCATATGCAACAATTGGATAGTCATAATTTTTATTTAAAATTTGTTTTGTTTCTCCTATTTGGATAAGTGTACTGTTAAGGCTTAAAGTGAGAATATAAGAATTATCATCTTTTATTCCTGCACGAACAACTCCATAACAATTTCCAAATATAACAACAGTTCCTCCAGCTATTACTTCTGAACCAGCATGTACGTTACCAATAAGAATAATGTGTCCAGAATGATTAATCTTCTGGCCGGAACGTACATTCCTCATTAAAATCATCGTTTCCATTACATTTTCATCTTTCTCTTTAATTTTTAATACTGTTTGTTTTTCTTCATAGTTTTCTGTTAATATACTGGACACTTTTAAACCATATGTTTCTAATTTTTCAATAATCAAAGGAATATCTGAGATTTTTTCTCTATAATTTTCTAATTTTAACATTATTTTATCTCCAGGTTGAAAAAAGTGATCTACACTTTTTAACTTTTCATCAATCTCTTTTAATAATATTGGTAATTCTTCATAACTATCAATATATAAAACAATTCCGGATTTATACATTCTAAGATCAACCATATCAACACCCCTAAATCTTTAAAATATTAAATCCTCAATCTCATCTATCCAATCTGATAAATCAAATTCAGTAAAATTTTTTAATTTTCTTTTAAATTCAAAAAAGGCATCTTTAAAAACATTCTCTCTATTTCCGGAAACCATTTCCAGTGAGCATTCCAATAAAGCAGAAAAATAATCCGAAAATCTAACAATTTTTCCCAAATAGCCATCAAATGGATCAGAAGCATAATTTGAATATTTCTTTAAATGTGAAATTTCAGAATTTTTAGTAACCCAATCCAAAAACATTTCTCTTTCAACCATAGAAACAAGATTGTCAAGTTCAGGGGTTTTCTTTTTTGTCGGAGTTATTACATCCCCAGTAAAAGCTTCCGGTAAATCATGTAATAATGCTCTTTTTATAACTTCTTCTTTTTCTTCTTTGCTCAAAGATAGTATTGTTGATATAATATACGAAATAACCAAGACTATGAAAGAATGACCAGCAACAGTGGTTTTAATATTTCTATGAACTCTATTCCATCTTGTCATTGAAATCATATTTAAAGCTATAGAAAAAGTGGTTTTAGAAATATTCATTAATTCTTGTTTATTAGCTAATTTTATTGTCTCTAGTTTTTCGTTTAATTCTTTAATTGGAAGCTCGAAATCAAAAATTTTTCCATTAACTTTTGCTTCAAATAAACTTGTGGAAACATCAGCAAACTTATCAAATTCAGATTGATCTTCTAAAATAATCTTTTTTATAAAAGGTTCATCGATAACTTTATATAAATCCAAAAATGCTTTTTCTCGTACTTTTCTCCATACATCTGGAGAAAATCTTTCAACTCTTTCTTTTAATTCTAATGAAATATCTGATAAAACCAATTTTGGTAAAACCCTGGAAAGTCTCCATTGAACAGATTCTTCAATAGAATTATTAAATTTATCTTTAATGGCAAAAGAAATCAAAAGAGTAGTATAAGCATTATCTGCTTCAGAAAATCTTATGATAGCAGGTTTATTATTCCATCTTTGAATAGTAAATAAATTGCCAAGCATAAAAATAAATTTACCAAATCCCATTTTTATTCCTCCTAAAAACTATTCTATCATATATATAAAATATTTGATACAATTGTTAGATGGAGGATGATGTTATGCTGTATGTAATTGGCGATATACATGGTTGTTATAAAAAGTTAATGAAAATTATGACAAATATACCCGAAGAGTCAAAAATAATTTTTTTGGGCGATTACATTGATAGAGGACCTGATTCCAAAGAAGTAGTTGATTTTGTTAAAAATTTGAAAAATTCTATTTTGTTAATGGGAAATCATGAAGATATGTTAATAAGATACTTTGAAAGTGGAAATAGTTCTTGGCTATTTCCAAACAATGGAGGAAAAGAAACAATTAGATCTTTTGGATCATTAAAAAAAGTGGCAGAATATCTTGAATTTTTTCAAAACTTAAAATTCCTACATTTAGAAATCATCGACAACATTAATATCATCTTCAGTCATGGGAATATAAATCCTTACTTTCCAGTCTATGATGTATTAAAAGTTAAAACATATGAAGAATATTATAAAACTATTGAAGGAAAAATAAATTCTATAATGGAAACTAATATCTGGGAAAGAATGTATTTTGATAAACCTTCTGGTAATTTTGTTGTAATTCATGGACATACTCCTTTTGAAAATGTCTTTATCAATTCATTTACAAAAGGTATTTTCGAAATTGATATTGATACTGGAGCTGTATATGGTGGTGCTTTAACTGCTTTAAAAATCCCTTATACTCCTGAGGAAATTAAAACTGATTCTACAATTTACAAAATCTCATATAAAGACAAATTGGAAATTTCTCCGTTATGTTCTCTAAACGATTTATATAAGATTTCCGGTAATTAGTCAAGTAAGAGATAGAGAGAAAAACAAAAATATTTAGTCATATAATATGGCTTTTGAGGATTAAATATTCATATTCACAT